>NZ_CP019446.1 GCF_001975225.1 Kosakonia cowanii JCM 10956 = DSM 18146
GCCGCTCAGCTGCCAGCGATAGGGAGCGGTGCCGCCCGTGACACTGAGAGCCTGAGAGTATGCCTGCCCGGCTTTTCCCCTCTGGCAGGCCGCCCGCGGGCTGAAGCTGCAGGGCCGCGGATACGGCGGCACTGACCGCCAGCGAGTAGCTGGCCGTGCCGCTGTTGCCCAGGCTGTCAGTGGCAGTAACCTGGAAGCGGTAAGTACCGGACGCGGTCGGCGTTCCGGCCAGCGCCCCCGTTGCCCGCGTTCAGCATGACGCCGGCGGGCAGGGTGGTGGCGCTGAAAGTATAGGGTGTGCTGCCGCCCGAAGCCGTCAGCGTCTGGCTCCAGCTGCTGCCCGACGTGGCCGGAGGCAGAGCGCCGCTGCCGGTGACAACGTCAGCAGCACCGGCGTCACGGTCAGCGACACGCGGGCGCTGGCGGAAGTGCCGCTGCTGTTGGAGGCAGTATAGGTAAAGCCGTCGCTGCCCGCATACCCTGTGGCAGGCGTATAGGACACCGTCAGACCCGAAACGGCCAGGCTGCCGTGAGCCGGCGGGCTCACAATGCTGAGCGAGCTGGCCGTTCCGCCGGAGAGACTGAGCGTGACCGGATTGCTGCTGCTGTTGGCGGCCACGGTTGCCGTGCTGTCGCTGGCCACCGGTGAGGCGGCGCTGACGACCAGCGTATAGCTGGCGCTGCCGGTCGCACCGTTCGCATCCGTTGCGGTGACCTGGAGGCTGTAGCTGCCTGCGGCAGAGGGCGTTCCGGACAGCGTGCCGACCGATGCGTCGAGCGTGATCCCGGCGGGCAGTGCGGTGGCGGACCAGGTCCAGGGAGAGGTGCCGCCGGAAACCGTCAGATTCTGTGACCACGCGTTCCCCACAATGGCAGCGGTCAGCGCGCCTGATGCCGGCGTCACCTTTAGTACCGGAGGGGTAACCGTCAGAGATACGGTGGCATCGGAAGAGGTGCCGCCGCTGTTAGACGCATTCCAGATAAAGCTGTCGCTGCCTGAATAGCCGGCTCCGGGCGTGTAAATCACCGAGTCCCGCTGACCGTCGCGCTGCCCGTGCGCCGGTGAGGAGACCAGCGTCACTGAGCTCGCCGTTCCGCCGCTCAGGGAGAGCGTATGACGTTGTTCGTGCTGTCAGCGGCTACGGTAGCGGCGGCTGCCTGACGAAACCGGGGCGGCTTCCGCGCGAGTGACGCTGAGCGTATACGCCCCGGGTCGTACCGTCCTGCGCCGTGACGACGACGGAAATGCCTGGTTGTGCTGCCGGATGTCAGGCTGACGGACTGGGACGCCGAGCCGGATGCGACGGCGGTGCCGTCTACTGTCACGGTGGCGTGGCTCTCGGTAACAACGGGGGTGACAGTGACGGATGACACGCTGCTGGCGACCGAGGCGCTGTAACTGCTGGTTGCGACGCTGAAGGATGGTGACAACGTGCCTGACGAAAGCTTCAGATCGGAAAGCGTGGCGTCGGCGGAGATGACGGAGGCGCTGGTGCAGCTGAACACCAGATTGCTTATCTGACCGTTCGACGTCTTGGCGCGTAGGGCGACGCCGTTTGCCTCAAGGCTGCCTGAGGGCACGGTGATAGTCTCGGTGTGAGGCGAGCTACTGGGAGAGCTGGCGGCATTGTAGGTCTGGAAACTGCTGAGGTTGTAACGCGCAATGCTGACGCTGTCAGCCATCGCCGCGCTTCCACCGTATGCCCCACCGCTGTCGGTAAAGCTCAGCGTCAGGGCATCACCGGTCGCAAAGTCAGAAGCCGGGTAGCGGTTTGTGCTGAAGTCAAGGATGGAGGAGCCCGAGAGGGCATTTACCGCGGCGCAGCCGTTTGACAGCGCGAAGGCGACTGGCACAGAACAAAATATGACAAAAGCGGTGGTCAGGCCGACAGTTGTCCGCCTGAAAAAGCTGGCACAGCGCATAGTTCACCCAGAAACGTTTTGTTAGATTGTGTTTAAGATTTATCCTATAAGGTAAATTATCATGAGAAATTACTGCCACAAATACTGCCGGGCGAATATGAGCGCCTGCCTCCCTTCTCGCCACATACCCAGTGAAACATCCTGACTTACAATGGTTGCAGAATGATAAGCACTACTGAAGATTAGATTTATCAGCTTAATTAACTTCCTCCCGAGACTGCCCGAACACGTTTATCGCGGGTTTAAAGGCTGAACAGATCCGAGATTCCCTGCTAATTTTCTGTAGTTTATTTACACACAGAAACACCAGCGCGAAACATATAACCTGATAAGGAAATAAGCCGATGGTCGATGCGTTCTCGCCTGGGATCGTGCAGCAGTGGATGCCACGACTGAAATTAAGGTCGCACTGGCCGCAGCCGGGACACCTATAGGGCCGAATGACACGGCGATTGCAGGGCACGCCATCGCGGCCGGCGCCATTCTGGTCACCAACAACTCCCGGGAATTTGCCCGCGTCCCCGGACTCGAGCCTGAAGACTGGAGCCGTTAACCCGCCGTTTCCGGTCAATTTTACGTTGTGACGCCGGTGCCTCACTCCGGCACATTGCGACCCTTTACAGGGCAGAGAAGATAATAAGCATCAAACTGACAGAAGCAAAGATGGAGTCCCTTATTGATACCCTCAATGCCCTCATCTGCGAGGAGCAGCAGCTCATACGTGAGCAGCGGGTATTGGTAATCCACATAACCAAGGTAGCGCACTAATTTCACCTGTGAACGATCCGGTAGTGTAATATTTTAGTGTCAGTACGAACGCACGAAAACTTATTAACCCAGATGAACTAAAAATTATTCGCAGCCCGACACTTAAGTTGTTAAGAATATTACCTGATTTGTCGCAACCCCTGTATACGTAGTAATTAATAATAAAGTTTTTAATTTAAATGCCGAAAACAATTATTATTAATTTTCTATATAGTGCATTATGAATAGTTTCTGGTTACTGAGAGCGGCAGTTGATAATAAAGATAAAATGAAGGCCATGTTAATAATGCGGGATAAGCCAGAATCCGTTGCCCGTAAAATACTGGAGAAATCCGGGGCAGCTGTTCCGTCTTATAAAGGCAAAGCATTCTGGCAGTGGGCACAGGATTATATTATCTGTTCGTGCCGGCCTGATTCATCACGGGATAAATACCATGCACACACTGAGTGCGAGAATACAGGCATTACCGGAACAGGTCAGGGCCGGACTGAATTTAAGCCCCGCAGCGGCCGACTGGCTGAAAGTGCTCGCCCTGCTGGCCATGCTGGTCGATCACACAAACACACTGCTGCTGCCACACCTGCAGCCGGAACTTTACGCGCTGGGACGCACGGCCTTCCCCCTGTTCGTGCTCATCTGGGCGCGCAACGTGTTTCACAATCCGCACCGGCTCCAGACGCGGTCAAACAGGATGTGGCTGTGGGCAATTGTCACGCAGCCGTTCTTTTCCCTCGCCTTTGCCGACCACGACCCGTGGTATGCCCTCAACATTCTGTTCGTGTTCGCCGGCGCGACGCAGCTGCTGGCGTGGACTCACCGCTTCCGGATGCGCGGTCTAATTGCCGGTCTGGTGTTGCTCAGTCTGATGGTCTGGCCGCTGTCCTTCGCCAGTTACGGTCTGTCCGGGCTCGTTCTGGCTCTCTCGCTGGTAACGTTTCTGCATTCACCACCGGGACGAATGTCCGGAGTAGCAGCCCTGATGGCTATTATTGCGCTTCTGGCAATCAACAGTCAGCATGTCACACAGGCACCGGCAGTGGTGATGGTGCTGTCCATCCTGCCCACGTGTTTTCTGCCGGCCGCCGCTGTCGGTCTGGTCCGCACACTGAAAGACGGCCACGAACGGCGATTCATGCCCGCGATGTTCTTCTACATGGCTTATGCCGGTCATCTCTTTATTCTTGTGCTGATAACCCGGCTATGCTTGCTCTAGACGCGGGACTGCATGTCCGGAAGAGCCGTTATCAACGGAACGACAGGCATATTTTAAAAGCGGGAGTTAGCCTGGATGACAACCTACAAAATAAAGTATGAGTACAGCAGTAACGGGGAAACGCAGACACAAGACACCGTGCTGGAACGCATCATAAGCCTACCAGCGAAGAGCTGGAGCAGGCTGTCAGAGATCAGTTTGGAGATTGGAAAATTTAGTACGTCAAGCGCATTATTTAACCAATCGAGATGCGTAACGGATTGATTTTGCGTCGGCGGCTATCGCTTTTAAGTTGCCACTCTTGCGGTATCGCATTTAGGTTATTCTGTTCAAAAAACAGTCGTACGTAAAATAATTCTTTATAACCAAACTGCCCCCTAAAAGAGGTGGCCAAAAATGGCAATGTGCGATGTAAATTGGCTGGTTAATTTTTGGCTATTTAAAATGACCGCTTAACAGCGTTTACTGTTCCGTTGCTCCCGAAAACCAAATCCAATCTTCTCTCCACCCAACAACCTACAACTTTGCAGTCAGCAGGATTTACCTGGCTTTTCGTTTGTTTCGTTTGTTGCGTTTTTCGTTTATTTCGTATACCTTAGTTGTAACAGTTGTCGCCATATCAAAACCGAAACCGTAAAGCCGAACAGTAGAACCTAAACCGTAAAGTCAAACCGTAGAACTGAAACCGTAAAGCAGTACCGTAAACCGAAACTGTAAAACCTAAACCTAATCAATTGGAATACTAAACAATGACAAACTCAATTCTTGATAGCCTTAGCCTTCCGGCTAAAGGGGAGATTGAGGCAGCTGTACGTGGACAAAGGGAGCTTGCCGTCTACCTCTCCACAAAAATGGAAACACAGAAAATTTCGATTCAGGATGCAGATAACGTAACTCATCAAATCGAATTACCGACGTCTTCACTGACATTGCTTATGTCGATTTTGGGTGAACTAGCACTTGGTAACGCGGTGCAAGTCGTTCCTGTGCATGCTGAATTGACCACGCAGGAAGCCGCCAATATTCTAAATGTTTCACGCCCTCATATGGTGAAACTGCTCGAAGATGGGAAGCTTCCTTTTCATAAAACAGGTCGCCATCGCCGCGTGCTTTTCGCCGATTTGATGAAGTACAAAGGTCAGCGAGATAGCGATAGCAATAAAGCTATGCAGGAGTTGGCAGATCTAAGCCAAGAGCTTGGACTTTACTAATGAACCACACGCCTTATCCCGTACTTTTAGATGCTTGCGTACTGTACCCGTCATTTCTACGGGATTTACTGATTCGATTGGGGCTGACCGGGTTGTACCAACCAAAATGGTCAGCCAGTATCGAAAATGAGTGGCAACGTAACCTTTTAGCAAACAGAACGGATCTAATTGAAGATCAAATTAAACGCACTGCCACGTTAATGAATAAAGCCTTTCCTGATGCGATGGTCACCGGCTTTGAGCCTCTGATTAATAGCATTGATTTACCTGATGTAGATGATCGGCATGTTGCCGCAGCAGCTGTCCGTAGCAATGCTGAAATCATTGTGACGTTGAATCTTAGAGATTTTCCGGCACCTGCTCTTGATGCCTTTGGTATCGAAGCGTTGCATCCCGACGATTTTGTTATGGATTTATTCGATTTAAATAGTGCACTTGTGCTTTCGGCCGTAACTACGCAGCGCAGTAGTTTACGGAAACCGCCCGTGTCGGTTGATGATTATCTAGAAGCCCTGCTAAAGCAAGGTATGGCGCAAACCGTAAAAGAATTAAGCAAATACCGCATACTGATTTAGCACACTAAGTAGCCGATAAAGCTACTGGCTATGACTCCAGCTCGAAAAAATTCGGGCCGAAATATTGGCAGCCCTCATTCAAGCGGCCATAGATGGCAAGGTACTCTAGGGCATCGCCTAAGCTGATTGGACGGTCGTACTCAAACCAGAAACAATCCAAATCAATATGGGGTCGTTTGGTTATAGAGAATGTTAGCTCGCAGGGAAAAATCTGAAAATATCTGTAAGTTATGTGGTGACCTTAATCGCAGGGATATGATGAATGTGTACTGAATGCACACCGTACAACGTATTCATTCATGGACGCACTTTATGGACACCACTGAAGAGTTAAATGGGACGTATTTTTACGCGGGCAGATCAAACCTGACGGCCAGTGGGCTTTTATTCATGATTTTTTGTGAGCAGTTCGCCGAGCAGCTGGAAGTAGATGACTTCGGGGCGATAGTGGCTGTGCTCAGTGGAAGGCGCAACATTACCACGCGAACAAAACCGGCTGACGCGCTTGAAGGGACCTCCCGGGCCTCGAAAGCCGCCCGTAAAGTGTTTGGAAACAGGAAATTCCCGCTAGGTATAAAACTGCCCACCCTTGTCGGTCTCCCCCCGTTCACGCTCAGACTGCACATGACCCGTAAAATAGGTACCTTTGTCGGACGCGCCATTCCTGTTGTTGGCTGGATAATTCTGGCCAGGGATGTGTCAGAGATTATGTTTAACACCATTACGGTTTATAACGCGATAGCGCGCGGGGATGACAAGTTATGTTAGATACCACCGAGCAGCGGATTTATGAATTAATAAAACCCTGGTGCGGGCGGAGCTGGCTGACACGCCGGGCACCTGAGCTTACTGGCGAAACCTCTCTCAACATAACACTGAAAATGGATCCGGAAGACACCGCCGAGCTACTGGTGACGCTGTTCAGTGAATTCGGCCTGAATCCTGATGATGTCGATCTCAGTGTTTATTATCCCCGCCGGCGCGGACAGGAAATCCCTTTAACCATCGACATGCTGGTCTCTTCAGTCAGATCCGGGAAATGGCTCTATAAGTGACAGGCACTTTCAGGCGGAAATCACGCTAAAGATAATACCTTTGCTCATTCCTCCGGAGCGCTCGGCGAGGCCGGCAACGTAACAGGGGGCGGTTTGGATATCGAAAATTATTGTACGTTAAGGAGCTTTTTTGACCTTGCTACTTTAGCTGGCCTCACCCACGAAACTTACCGGAAGCCGGTATCCGGTTGCTTTTAATGATAAAATTATTTAATTATATTGTTTTCATTACTGCATCTGCCACAGTAATGAAAAAATGAGTATACCTTTCACCTGATATGGAACTGTATTAAATGAAAAACATAACTATTTTAAGCACTCTACTTATTTCTCTTGGGCTATCTGGCTGCGGAATGGTTGATAATGCTGTTCGGGGTGATGAAAGCCTCAAGGAAAAAGCTGCATTTGCTCTGGGCACAACTTCAGATAAAATAACGATAAGTAACCGGAAAGCCGATATAGACTCAGTTAAATTCAATGCAACTACAAAGGGTAAAGTATACCAGTGCTATTATACCTCTGCTGGTATAAGTAGCGATGCATTGTGCTCTCCTACAGACGGTTCTGGTTTACCGGCTGGCTCTCAGTGTAATGCCTTACTTAAAGCCGCCGGTAAATGTTAATTTAATTTTTGTAACCGGAGCGCGAGCAGTGCGCAGCGCGACCTGGAATGTGCCGCTTGCGGCACATGCCGGCGGAAATCAGGCTGGAGATGACTCCGTACCTGCGTCCGCCGGAGTGCCCGGCGAAGCCGGCAACGTAATAGCCTGTGGCTATCAACCCCCTCATCCCTGCTAAGCCATAACCCGCTAAAAGCGATACAGAACGTCCTGTGCGCGGTCGGAGTGGTCACGTCGAGGCTTTGCCCAAGACGGGGCGTATCTCCGCGTTAGCGTCCCGTGAGGGCGCTTACGAGCGTGTCACTCCACACTTACCGCAACACTACCTGCAGCAACTCAGAACCTTAGTTACATCATCCCCTTTAAAAGCGGCACTGTTCCGGGGCTCCGGCCCGGGGCGGCGCGGCTTTTCAGGGGCTGAATGGACGCATTGTGGCCGGGTTCTGGCGCTGACGGGACCCGCCGCCTGCGGTGGGGGGAAGCTCATTTCTGAGCGGCGCAACCGTGAGGCTGCTGCAGGCGAAGGCCTCTTTGACTTTTCCCCGTTATCCACCGTTTTTATCCAGTGAATAAGGTGCATCTTTTATGAATATAAGTAAGGACGAAGTCCTGAATATATTGCGCGTATCCTGACAAGGGTTGCAGGAAAGGGCTTTATCCTGTTTGCGAAAATCTGTGGATAAAAGAAAGTGATGGCCATAACTCGCCCTTTCGGGGCATGCCGGCAATGGGAAAGGACTGAGTGTTGCGTAATATTTAACCGGATATTTGTGACAGACGTGCGGAAGCCTCCGCAGCAAAGCGGAGGTTTAAAAAAGGGGGCTAGTGAGGGGGCGATGTTCCCGGCGGCTCCAGGCTGACCAGCTCCAGCTGATACAGCTGCGACCAGACCAGTTTCTCGAACTGCTGATGCGTCATGTGGACGGTCTGGCCTTTCATGCTGCGCATCAGGTCCTCGGACACCTGCCGCTTACGCTCGTCAAAGGGCAGCGCCGCGAGTTTTTTGCGTTGCTTGCCCTCGAGGGCGCGCGTTCTGCGCGACAGGATGGTCTGGTGCCGGCAGCGTTCGTACCAGCGACGGCGTGCGACTTTCAGGCTCAGGGTTTCGCCTGGTGCCAACTGCCCGTCCCGAATGGCGGCAAGGCGTGCATCCTGTTCGGCCCGGAGTTTGTCCATATCCACACCGGTCAGGCGCCAGCCGGCGTCGGTGATAATAATGTGTTTCGGGAAACGGCAGCTATTGACGATATCCCACTCAGACTCCGGTGCCTCGATGACACCGAACGGCACCAGAGCCGTGATGAGGCGTGAAACACGCCAGACGGTGACCGCCTCCTCAGGAATAACGTTGCCCTGTTCATCCTTTGGACTCAGTTCTTCCGCCAGCCTGGTGATGTTGATGGTCACGATGCCGGTGGCCAGATCGACCTTATTGATGAAAAGGACGAACAGCGCATCGAGCAGTTTCCGGCGCTCAGGATAAAATGCCCGCTTGCGGCCGGTCTGGGGTCGCAGGAAGGTGAAAAGAGGATCGGCAGAGACCCGGCGGCGCACAGCCCATTCCCCGGTCGCTTTGTTTCGGGCGATCAGGTTGCGCAGGGCGCGGCCATGCTCTTTGCTGAGGGCTTTGTAGTGTGCCGGGCGGACATACTGTGGTGCCAGGCATTTACAGGCAGTGGAATGGGTACCACGGTGGCGACGGTCGTCGCGTGCTTTTAAATTGTCATTCACGCCGGCCTTTTCTTATGGCGGCCGTATGTTGTTTTATGTGGTGCATGCGTTATAATCCTTCGCAGGCGCTGCGCCTGCTTTTGGACCCCCTGATATCTGCTGCTTCCGCCAAGTTGCTAAACAGATTTCGGGGGGTTTTTGCATTCAGGCTCCGGTAAGACTGCCGTCACCTGCTCCCGGGCGTCTTTCGGACACGCCCATCCATGAATTCCTTGTTCTTCACGTCCGCTCGCATGTACAGACGGAAAGGATAAATAAAACTCATCTCTCTTAATCATCAGTCCCACCACAAGACTTCAGATAAGGCCAGTTAGCTGGGTTGAGAAGAGTCAACATTCAGAGTGTATCAAGTGAAAAGTCTCACCACAGGCTTTTCACAGCAGCTAGATTTTACCTAACTGTTCTCCGGTTTTCTACTCAAAAACGTACTAGTTTTAGCAAAACATGATGATCAATTTCACTATAAAAACTCATATACATTCTTGTCGCTTCAATTAATTTCTTGGGCACGTTATTGTTTATTTATTAATCTATTAATGATGGTTCTTGCATTATTTTCTTGGTTAAGCCCAAGACTTTTGTAAGAGTTATAATTGTTCCATATGTTGTCAATATAACCATTTAATATAACAACATATTCATTAACTTGATCTTCCATCTCACTGAACATAATATGTAAATTAGAGAAGCTTATCTCACTGAAATAAACTGTTGACCGACTCAGAAATTTTTTAGACGATCTTTCAGATAGTTTGTTTTTAATCAACTCATTGTTATCTATACAAAATTTGTAAAGGAAGCTATAGGGGTGGAAAAACTGCTTATCAAAAACCACTCTATTATATACTTCTTGCAGTCTATCGATTGGGGTAACTTGAAAGCCGACCTCAATAGTCTTTAATCTTGGATTAGCAAAATCCTTAGTTTCGAAACTTACTATAGTATTTGCAAGATGATTTAAAACTTCAGACTTATCAAAATAATTAACAATACCATGCATTGTTAATTTTTCAGAATAAGATATGATATAACTCACATATTGATTAAAGTAATTATTAGGAGACAAACACTTACTCATGTAGCAGAAATTTTTATCGTATAAATGCTTCCCATCATTCCAAAATTCTTTCTGCACATCATCAGATCTTTTTGAAACAAATCGCGCTGCATAATAATCTTGAATGGATTTATGTATGAAAGAATAAGAGTTGAATCCATCTTTTACCAGAAGGTTTGTAACGCTAATTATATCTGACATAATATCAAATTCATTATGATTTTCTTTGCTTATAAATGCAATTGCATCCTTAAATATTTCTAGGCAATGATTTTCTGATAAAGTAGTTCTTCCGTTCATACTTGTGACAAATGAAAAAAAGGTAAAGCAATCTTCGAGTTGTACGTCATTCATTTCACTTTTTCTTTCTCTCCTAAAGAATTTATGATAATCATGTTTATATGCCAATGAAGAGAACAATGCATCGTAATAAGATGCTATATTATCTGGATCTTTTCCCAAGCCAAAACTGGTAACAACAAAAATGTCGACAAGTATCGGTGTAACTATTGAATCATATAAGAAGTCCTTATCAGCTAGTATTTTTTTTAGTTGCTGTTTGACATCGGTGTTTTTTATATTCCGGTCAATTATATTTTGGACGTCTTGTTTTTCAAGAAACTCGACATTATATGTAACATAGCCCGGAAACTTACAGAACTCTGTATCAGGCCTTGTTGAACAGACTACACTCGAGTTCCATTGCAAATCGCATTCTTTGAGCAAGATGAGTACATTTTTTCTGTCAGAATCAGGAACTTCATCAAAACCATCAAAATACATACGAATTGAAGTGTTTTTTACGAAGTCAGACACCTCCTGCTTTGTACACTCTATGCCATTACTGTTGAAATGTTTTTCGATTATTTCAGGAAGATACACTTCTTTTGAAAAATCAATATTTCGTAGGCTTATAAATATAGGAAAGTATTGTTTTTTATTCAGGTCCTCGAGAAACATTTTCTTTAGTGTCATTGTCTTACCTTGACCAGCTACACCGACTAAGCATACTCTTTTTTCATTCTCTAAATTTTCGTGATCATCAATTTTTATATTTTTGAACTTATAACTCGATACCTGAAGGGGGTAATAGATTTGATCTAAATAAACATCTTTATCTCCACTAGTTATGGTTCTAAATGTGAAAACTGAGGAAACTAGATTTTCAATATATTTTTTACTGTTCTTCTCATTTGAAATTTGTTTGAATATATTAGATGATAAGACTGAGCTGCCAACTTTGCGCACAGCATTATCAAAGAAAGTTTCACCAGCTTTTTTAAAAACACCACTAAGAAAGGATATTGTTATTGTTGATGCTGCAGCAGTTGTTATCATCTCATACTCCAGAAAATGCTTTGCCAAGATTATGGGGGACTTTCTTTGATTTTGAATATAAGGATAATGCTAACTCTAACAACTGTCCATTAACGTAGTTTCTAAATATTTTTTTTGATATGAATTACACAGTTTTGATTTGGATTTTGTTTGATTCTCTACTTATTAAAATGTACCTTTGAAAAAGTAGAGATGTGCTGATACGCTTGGACTGGCCATCTGGTACCAGATTTCACGCTGTGCACCGGTGGCTTTTCGCTGGCAGCCGCCAGTTTTCACTCACGGGGTTACGGAGCACGATGCCAAGCTTACCTGACGAAGACAACTTTCTACCGCTCTCTGCTCCGGTGCGTCCCGGCGCTGAAGCCGACCTGTTACCGGCCCTGAAGGGTGACACTGTCACCCCCGTCAATCCGGCCCGGGCCTACCTCATTTCCCTGAACTCACTCCGCAGCCGGCAGACAATGGCCTCGTTCCTGAACACGGTGGCCCGCATTCTCGGTGCCCGGGATCTGACTGACTGCAGCTGGGCGGCGCTGCGCCGGCACCATGTGCTGGCCCTCACCGAAATGCTGCGGGATACAGGACTGGCGGTGGCCACCATCAACACCTATCTCTCCGCCCTGCGCGGGGTGGCGCTCGAGGCCTGGATGCTGAAGCTGATGAGCGTCGAGGATTACCAGCACATCCGGGCCGTGCGTTCAGTGCGCGGCAGCGCGCTGCCGCGGGGTCGTGCCCTTAGCCGGGAGGAAATCCGTCAGTTGTTCGGTGTGTGCGAGGCGGACCGCAGCAGCAAAGGCGTCCGGGATGCGGCGCTGCTGGGCGTACTTCTCGGATGCGGCCTGCGTCGCTCTGAAGCTGTGGCACTGAGTTACGGGGATATCCTGGCCGGGGAGCATGCACTGAAAGTCCAGGGCAAGGGGAACAAGGAAAGGCTGGCATATGTCCCGGCCGGCGCCTGGCAGCGACTGGAGCTGTGGGTGGACCAGATACGGGGCGAGGCACCTGGCCCCTTGTTCACACGCATCCGCCGGCACGACTGCCTCACGGAGGAGAGGCTGACCGACCAGGCGGTGTACCATATCCTGCAGGTGCGTCAGCGCGAGGCCGGCCTGAACCGATGTGCCCCGCATGATCTGCGGCGAACCTTTGCCACGGCGCTGCTGGATAACGGGGAAGACCTGATTACGGTTAAGGATGCAATGGGCCATGCCAGTGTCAACACTACCCAGAAATACGACCGGCGCGGTGAGGAAAAACTGCGAAAAGCACGGGACAGGCTGGACATTGGAGATTAAATTCTAAGCATACCTAACTGGTATGTCAGTATGTGATGTCGTGGAAAATCCTAATTTAACTTGAGTAAAACTGAGCGACTGACACAACCTTGAACTCAAGAAGGTCGCACAAGCGACCTATCTACCTGACTTTGTTTGAAGAAAGTATCTCAGGGGGAATGTTGACGCTGATAGAGGGTGTGGCGTCTCGTCATTATCTTCATCGTTTTGATGTGATGCAAAACAGTAATTTTTTAAATAAGAGTCGTAGTAATCAGCGATCACTGACTGACGGCTGGATTTAAGGTATTCGCTAGGATAGCCATCCCGTAACATATGGCTGGCAAGTAGAGCAGCGGTCGACATATTCAAATTTGACAATGAGTATGAGCAGAAAGCGTCTGTCTTCCACTTCGAGTTAAGCATTGCTGCGTAAGCAGCAACATGAGGATTTGATGTCTTCACGTCATGTTTTTCTTCACGCTTAACGTCAGAAGAAGCCAAATTCAGGGCATGGAGCTCTTTATTCTCCTGTCGGGAAAGAATGGCATGCGTTGCGAGTGCATTCATTTCCTGCACAAGCTTGTTGCTTGCCTGATCGGCTTCGTAAGATGCAGACGTAGCGTTCCCTGCTGTGCGGGCTTCATGTGCCCGAAGCATCATAGCCGCTCGTTTATCGAGCGCAGCCTGCATAGCCGGGGTACGCTCAGTAGCAACGCGGCGTTCGTAAGACATAACCCCTCCCGTCTGGTTCTAGTCCCATTTCAAGGGTAAACCCCTTACCTAATTTACGTTCAAGAAGGCGCCTGTACACAGCTTCGAGTTTCAGATTATCTGGCAGAAATATATACATACCAGCTTTGAACTGATTATAGTGGTCAATAATTGTTCTTTCAACCGTTCTCATTACCGCCACTGGATTCACGAGTCCTGTAGCAGGTCTGCCGAACGCATTGTGATTAGTAATGTTATCCACCAAATCAAACGAAATTTCCCAGCACCCATTGTTGCTGAATAGGTAATTAGCCGGGAACGAAAGAGTAGAGTCTTGCTGATTAAATTCACATACTTTTTGCAAAGTTAATTCATACTCTTGCCCTTTCGACTCAAAACTTGCCGTGTGGGTGAATGAGTATCTGCTCCACTCCATGCACAAAAATTCTGTTGTCATGCGCCCGTCCCTGTTCTCAAGACAGGCATTCTAACAAAGTCTATAAGATTTTGATTGTACAAAAGGTCGTTTCAATCAAGTGCTGACCAGCACTGAAAGAAACTGTGTAAGATCTGCGTCCAAAGTTCTGGGGGATGGACGGATATTCGTTTGTGAGAGCGGTTCCCCAACCGATGCGACACTCGTCAGTTGAGGATGCAAAAGGCATAATATTGAGAATCGGTAGCCCTGTAGCCGGGTTGGACAAGCCCGGCAGTACCGGACGCGTCAGCGCTGTGCTTTATTGTTCGCGGCCAGTATCTGCTCAGGTAAAGCCAGACCCGAAGACTGTTATGCTTTTAGATACAGGGTTGTGCCCCGGGATGATACCCGGTCCTGGCGTACCGGGTACCTTCGATATGCGCGCAGTAGTTTTTATTCCGTTGTGATATGTCAGTATCATCTGCGCCTTTAGACTTCCAGAATACAATGCCGTATTGTTCCGCGAGGCACACCGGCTCCTATTTATCGATCGCACCTGAAAATACGCGGGATACCCGGGGCAGGTCAGCGCATATTTAGGTAGGACAGGGCTATCTGTTTCAAAAAGACATTTCGCTGATTGTATCAATCGGATCTGACGTCAGCTCCTGCACGAAGCGGACGTGCTAACTGAGCTGAAGGTCCGCTTAGAGCGAAAAGCGGACATTCATACTGTCCGCCGATTACACAGGACTAAATGTGCATTACTAAAAACAAATCAGGACTGCTGTGCTGAGGAAAATTTTGCAGCAATCATTTCAGATGTGGGCTGTATTCCCCCTAGACTCCACTGCTCCGGTTCCTGCTCGTCAATCAGAATCCATACTGACCGCTGGAATTCAGGATCGCCCTTCCCCTCAATTTCTACAATAAGATCAGTCATACGACGTAGAAGTTCTTTTTTTTGCTCCGAATTCATAATTCCTTTAATGGTTTGCACTTTTATGAAGGGCATTGTATTCTCCTTAAATAGCTGGGTATTAAAATCATACTCAGGTTAAGGGGCAAATGCATACATGTCAAAAGATAAATCATTACCATACTTGTTACCTGAGCTTTGCGGGCTTGCTGCGACAGCAGAACTACTTGGAGATCAATGGGTTTTGTTGATTTTAAGGGAGGTGTTTTATGGGGTCACTCGCTTTGAAACTATACGTGCTCACACAAAAATCACGAAGCAGACATTGGCAAACCGATTAAAGAAAATGACTGAACTCGATCTACTTTGCAGAATACCCTATCAAGAAGAAGGGGTACGTGAACGGTATGAATATGTTCTCACAGCCAAAAGTCGCAGCCTTGCGCCAATTCTTTTCTCCATGATGGAGTGGGGTCACAAAAACTTACTGCACGATTCACCGCATATCGCCTTAATGGATAAGGAAAGCGGAGAAGTACTGTATAGCGCCTATGTCACCGCAGGCGGTAAGATTGTTGATCCTAAAAATGTTCAGATAACAGCGTTTGATAGCTAATTAGGTAAAAAGTTTTTACTGGTTTATCATCCTGCTGCCGTCTGTTTCTGGCACGAAGCGGGCGTAGGACAGCTTTGAGCGAAAAGCAGACGTCCGAAATTTTTAAGTGGGCAGATTAATTAATCCGCTTCCCAGTTTCGTCAATGACCTTCTCGCCATCCTCTTTGGTAAACGCTCCTTTCTGACCTTCCGGTAGAATATCCAGCACTATTTCTGAAGGGCGGCAAAGACGAGTGCCAAGCGGGGTCACTACTATCGGCCGGTTGATCAGGATCGGATTCTGAAGCATCAAATCGATTAACTGCTCATCAGAGAATTTTTCTTCTTCAAGCCCTAACTGTTCATAAGGTTCTACGTTCTTGCGCAGCAATACGCGTACCGGCATACCCATAGCTGAAATGAGTTTTTTAAGCTCATCACGGGCCGGTGGAGTATCGAGATAATAAACGATGGTGGGTTCGATGCCGCTGTTACGGATCATCTCCAGTGTGTTGCGGGAGGTGCCACAGGCCGGGTTGTGATAGATAGTAATGTTGCTCATATCAGTTTCTCACTACAAAGTGACAGATAGTCGCCACGCCAGCATCGCCAGAGTGATAAAGAGCACGGGCAGAGTCATGATAATGCCGGTGCGGAAGTAATATCCCCAGGTAATCGTTATATTTTTCTGGGCAAGCACATGCAGCCAGAGTAGAGTTGCCAGACTGCCAATCGGGGTGATTTTCGGGCCTAAATCGCAGCCAATCACATTGGCATAAATCATTGCCTCTTTAACGACGCCAGTCGCCGTACTCCCGTCAATCGACAGCGCGCCAATCAGCACAGTCGGCATATTGTTCATCACCGATGAAAGGAACGCAGTCAGGAAGCCGGTGCCGAACGTTGCTGCCCATAACCCCTTTTCTGCCAGCAGGTTCAGCACGCCAGACAGATACTCCGTGAGCCCTGCGTTGCGAAGGCCATAGACAACCAGGTACATGCCCAGCGAAAAAATAACGATCTGCCATGGCGCACCGCGCAGGACTTTTCCCGTGTTGATGGCATGACCTCTTTTCGCCACTATAAACAGCACTGCTGCGCCAGCAGCCGCTATCGCACTGACCGGAATCCCCAGAGGCTCCAGAACAAAGAAACCCACAAGCAGCAATAACAGGACAATCCAGCCCGCCCTGAACGTTGCCGGATCTTTTATCACACTGGCAGGCTTCTTCAGCAGCGAAACGTCATACGTCGCAGGAATGTCCCTGCGGAAAAAGAGATGCAGCATGACCAGCGTGGCCGCAATCGCTGCCACATCTACGGGGATCATAACCGAGGCATACTCCGTAAAGCTCAGACCGAAAAAGTCCGCCGAGACGATATTCACCAGGTTAGAAACAATGAGCGGCAGGCTGGCCGTATCTGCTATAAATCCTGCGGCCATCACAAAGGCCAGCGTTGTGCCCTTGCTGAATCCCATTGCAAGCAGCATCGCAATCACAATTGGCGTCAGGATCAGCGCGGCACCGTCATTAGCGAACAAAGCAGCAACAGCGGCACCGAGCAACACTATCCAGGTAAACAACAGGCGGCCACGACCGTTACCCCAGCGTGAGACGTGCAGTGCGGCCCACTGGAAGAAGCCGCACTCGTCGAGCAGCAGGCTGATGATTATGACCGCAATAAATGCCGCTGTCGCGTTCCAGATGATATTCCAGACAACGGGAATATCAGCGATATGGATGACACCGGTTACCAGCGCCAGCACAGCCCCGATACTCGCGCTCCATCCAATACTCAGGCCTCTGGGCTGCCAGATCACCAGTATCAGCGTCAGTAAAAATATACTACCTGCCAAAAGCATCTCAGACTCCGTTATATATGATTACATAAATGTGTTTTTCTTCCTCAGCAGGAGGTGCAGGCTGATTTATCCAGCCATTTACGCAAATCCTCCCGCATACACTGCCATGATGTCGTGATTGTCTCAGCTGCCCATGCCGGTATGTGGGGTGACAGACGATAGTGGATCCATTTGCCTTCACGACGATCCAGTACCAGTCCGGCCTCGCGAAGAATAGCCATATGTCGCGAGATTTTGGGCTGCGATTCGGAAATGGCCGCGCAGATGTCGCAGACGCACAGTTCTCCTGACTCCCGGAGAAGCATGACGATGGCGAGCCGTGTTTCATCCGACAGGATTTTGAAAAGCTGAGCAGGCTGTAGCATTTTTCACTCCGTTCCCTTCAGATTATACATATGGTAAATCATATGTGTTAATTTTGAAATTATCTGCTCTCTCCGGAGGAGAAAAATGGAACCATTTCCTGCCCGGAATGATGTGATAACCACATCGCTGAACGCCTTCACATGCAGGAGTCGCCACGGATTCTGATCCTGTCTGGCTCAGTAAGAGAGCGTTCCTGCAGCCACTTTGCCGCGAAAGATGCTGGTCGCCTGCTGACGGCGATGGGCGCGGAGGTAAAACTCTTTAACCCCTCCGGTTTACCCATGCCGGATGATGCGCCGGACACGCATCCTGAAGTCACCAAGCTGCCCGGTCTGGTCAGATGGTGTGACGGGATGGAGTTCTCCGGAACGGCACGGGGTTATGGCGCAGATTAACTGGATACCCTTGAGTGAAGGGGCAGTTCGTCCTTCGCAGGGCAAAACACTTGCGGTAATGAAGGTCTGCGGCGGTTCAAAGTCCTTAAATGCAGTGAACTGTATGCGCGTTCCGGGCGCACCGGTCAACTGGGATCAATAAAAAAGGCCGTCTAAGCGACCTGTTTGTTCTACATAAGTTTTATTTTTACTTTATACCCCTCAAGACCGGACATGGTCTCACTCGGGATAAACTCGATCTCAGCAACTTCCTTGCCTGTTTTTTTCCGTAGCTCAGTGATTTTTTTAGTAATAAGAGCAGAAATTTCTTGCTCAGCTTTACGCTCCAGTTCTTCAGGTTTCATATATACTCCTTTTTCACACCCAACCTTTTATAAATCATAGGTTATCTTCCATGAGTGCGCTCAGGAATAATCCCTCACGCCACTGGTAAATCGGGAGTTGGTTGAAATGCGCACACTGCCGATGCCGTCGCCTCGTTCGCAGGACATCTGGTGTCAAGCCGGAACAGAGGCTTGCCCGATTTTTTCCTGGCATTACAGACACACAGTGAATGCCTGTTGTAATGCCGTAATAGTCTTTCCTCTGCCGTTAATAAAAATTTTTGAATTAATCTTCCGCTTACGCTTGTTTTAAATGGTTTGTAGACCATACTTAGCAGAATGGTGCGCAACCCGACCCAGGGAATGGCTTATGGATGAGCCACACCTTCAGAGAGAATTGAGGGAACTAAAAACAAGAACCAATGCTGTACCTCAAGTTTGCCTTCGTTCAGAAGGCTTTTTTATTTGAGAAAATAGCTAGCTCGAGCTATTTCAACAGTTTGTTTGCAGCTTCGACGATTTCATTTGATGTAATTTCTCTGTCTGCAGCTACACAAAACTCAATATGATCGCCAGTCAACGAATGAACTCCCGCATATCTGATCTTAAGATGAGTTTCCTCACCATTCGGGTATTCACGGAGTATTGTCGTAGTGCCATCTTCAACCCTGACAACCACTACTTGCTGCCGATTGAAGAACACCATAACATTTTTCATAGGCATCCCTGAAGTTGAGAAAAGGCCACAATGGGTGGCTTTTGATTAGTATAAGCCAGAAGTCAGAATATTGATTCGCAGGAGCCCCCCGGGCGATTCATATTTTCTGATCCGCCAATAACCGCTACCTTTCTGGTGTAGGTAAGGCGGCGGTGAATTGAGTCTATAGAGTTTTAATGTTTTCACATGATAAAGGGCAAGATGATAGTGGTTATGCTGCAACTGTTGATTTGCATCTGCGATTAAATTGTTTCGGCAGTTTTAACCACTGCTAGTGGTGCATGTTTTCCCCTCAAACCTGCGCCCACAAATAATGCAGTGCAGGCTTAGTAACGTCAACTTCTGGCACAAAAGATCCTTAATCAGAAACATACGCACGATACTTTAAGAATCATCACCATCCCGACAGAGCCTTAATGAAAGACGTGGCCGTGCTGTTTAAAATTCTGGCAGGCTGGTCTCACTCTGTTACACTCAGGGCAGATATGATTTCACATTTTCAGCCAGGTCGTGCTGCAACTGAAAATCAGACACAGACTATGACCGCTCAAAAGCAATACTGCTTGTCCGCCGCGACGGACTTTTACCGCCAGGCAACAGGATGGTTGATATGTTCAGGAGTGAAAAAGAAATCAATATCGTTATTGGCGAAGCCATATTAACACTGCTTGAGGGCGATGATGACGTCAGCGCGCGCACCCTGGCCCGACAACTGAAACAGATGCTTGAGGTGGAGACAGAGGCTGCCCGTCGTGAAGTTATTAAAGAAGCAATCCGGCAGGCCATCAGACTTCTCGCCATAGCCCTTTGTTCCGGTAATTGTGGTGCTGAAATAAAACCGTTATCGCGCGAATTTCCTTGCCAGCAGAGTGACGGTCACTGGTAGTTTTCCTGCATCTTTACTACACCGGGTACGTTCTGCCTCACTAAGTCAATGTATCCGGTCACTCAGCATCTGAATTGCCCTTATACTATTTTCCCGCACACGCGGGTCAGCGGTGCTTTTGCTGAGAAACTCCAGTGCATTTATCAGATCATCCTTCCGTGCTATGCCTTTCTGGCTGAGTAGCTTGCGGGCAATGCTACCAATGAGTTCCAGTATTTTTTCATTATCATCCTCGCCCGAATCCATAAATTCTCCGCTAAACGAACCAGCTATAAATATAGCATTATGTTACGTGGGCGAAGGTAACTGTGTCCGTATCGAGAAGCTCGATAACCTCATAAAGCCCGAGGATCAAAGGGGGCAAGTTTCTGAAAGATGCGCAAACCTATGGTCTGTTCGCAGTGTATTATTACATTCAAGTGTTAGCAACGTCCGCTTCTGGCACAAAACGGACGTTGTGCAGGCCAATGTTCGATATGAGCGAAAAGCAGAGATTGGGAGTTTTTCTCTATTTGATAGAGTTGTCATGCAGTCGCGTATTGATCAAAAGTAAGCAGGCCAATCCACGACTTTAACTATGCCTAATTATCTAATAAAGGCTTACGTATATCCTGACCAGGCTCCGGGTTCAGCCTGTCGGCAGGTATTTTACATACTAGCTGAGCTAACATGCCGATAATTGATTTGGGCGGAAAACTCTCCCATTGGCCAATATCAGGTTTTGCGTAAATGATATCGCCTTCGGCATAAGGTTTAGTAAACAGAGTCCATCCCATAACGGAACGTTGATTTTTATCACAGTTAATGACATTGATCATTCTAGAACTATTTACGTAAACAGGAGGCTGCGAACTGATACGCTTCGTTTCTTTATAATTATTGATCGTATAAAATCTACGCAAATGACTGTTGCCTTGATACATTGAAACCATCCGCAGATCCGCATAGTTAATAGCATGGTCATCTGACAGTAATTTAATCAAGCCTGCAGGTTTTTTTGCCGGTGTATCAGGTGATGTCGTATTTTTTAAAGCACATCCTGTGAGTAAAAAAAACATAAGCCACAATGGAAATTTCATATTAATTTTTCCCCTTTAAATCAGGCCTGAATTCTGCAAGCATATCAGGCGTGACATATCCCTGAATCGAGCAAAGCAATAACGAACCATTCTTATCTTTGCTTAGCATCAAAAGTTTTTCAGTGCTTTCTTTGGCCGGGGCAATACCACTTACGGCTTGATCATTGATTTTCCAGCCACTGTCAGGTCCTTCTTTTATCATTGCCTGAGTGATAGCCTCATCGCCTGCTTTCACCCACTTCAGATGGTTGAGTGCGTTCATCACTTCCTGAGGCGAATTTTGCAAAATCATGCCCCAGTAATAAAATTTTCCGTCATTGATCTCTTCGAGATCGCTGGTTTGAAGATAATAGCCTGAAATTGTCAGATTTAGTTCTTCTAAAGGCTGGGTGAACCATATTCTGTCATTAGCATTAGCCGGGCTTTTGAACCATGCCAGATGATGTTCGCCTATTGTGAGAGGAGCCAAAACGTTAAGTTTATTTTTCTGATGATAGATTTCCTGGAAAAAACTCGCGTCGCAACGTGAAAGACTTTCCGTCAATGTGCTGGCCTGAGCAGAAGCTACTGCGCATGCCATGCTCAGCATCATGCTGGTTGTGTATACAAGTTTACTCACGTTATATCCTTATCTAGAAAAAAATTAATATCGGCATGCGCTGACGAAACTTCACGGTTTTCCACTAAATTTTCTTTCATGTCGATTAGGTGAGTGCAATAACAGTGAGTCTGGATCGCCATTGTCAGGCCGGGCTATCTATGATGGTACGCATAAAGCTCTGTCAGTAATGTCCGCTTCTGGCACTAAGCGGACGTTTCATAACGCATAGAGGCAGACCTGTCAGGCAGCTTACTTCTCGGGATTGAGCATTTGCATTGTTTTGAACAACACATCGCAGTGACAAATTCAATACCTATCGTTCCAGATAAATGAGTGCGAGTTGCAGATGGTGCTCTATAAAGTTTGTTTTGAATGCGCTATAACGATATGCATCGTTCTTATATAGCAATACTGCTGCACGCTTAATCTCAGCGTAAGCCATTGCAATATTTCTGTTTTTCCTCAGATAATCACGGAAAGCAAGATGCCTTAGTATCTGTATATCTCCGACTGAAAACGCATGTACTTGATGGCTACGCTGATCATCGCCCTTAATGAAGTACCGACGCCCTGAAATACCGTTTTCACCGCGAGCAATGTATCCGGCGTTAACCATTGCAGGGATGTATTTATCCAATTCGTTGATATCGTGAACTTCCAGAAGGATATCAATCACGGGTTTTGCTGAGAGGCCAGGTACTGACGTACTACCAATGTGATGAATATTTTTAGCCACGTCACCCAACAGCGTCTTTATGAGAAAACTTTCAGCGTTGAACATCTCAGGCCATTTTTCATCGTATGGCACTACAGCTATTTCCCGCATAAATACCTCCTTCTGTTCCCAGAGGCTCTTAACATAACATCTCTGTTGCGAATCGCGTTTACCGCCGCAGCATTTGCCGCAGCCGCTTCTGTTGCCAGCGGCTGATCAGCCCGCGAAAAACAAACGTCCTTATGCCACGAATAACCAGCAGTGAAAACCAGCCCCCCGCTACCCACAATGACCATACGCTGGCCGGGGCCGTAAAGTGGTTAATAACAAGCAGCAACGTACAAACAACGATAGCTGTAATAGCTGACCGGTAAAAACGGCCTTCCGCAGCAACGTTGCTCTTCGCTTCGGCAATTCTCTGGTCGAGCGCGTCATCGATAGGCGCATTAGAACCAGAAAGATCCGCAACGCTCACCTCAAATACAGCTGCCAGGGCGCTCAGTGTTTCCAGACTGGGCTGATCGCCATTCTCGATACGCTGCACCGTGCGCACACTCAGTCCGGACAGTTCGGCAAGCTGCTCCTGGGACCAGGCTCGCGCAAGACGCAGCGACTTAAATTTATTGGTATTACTCATATTATGTCTCCGAATGGATGGTGGTCAGCGCATAGTGTTGCCTAGACAATCCTGCACGACCACGATCATAACCCGACAGCAACCTGACAACGGTCTGACACGCCGCTTTGAGATTTCTAAATCTCTAACTTCAGGAGCATATACGGTCGGATTTAACATACAAGTTCTTATGCTACTTCTGCTTCTGGCACTGAGGTGAAGGTCCGCATTGAGCGAAAAGCGGACATTGCAGATCAGCGAAAATAGTTTTTAAGATACGTGCGCTGGTCAGTGCTCAAGCAAATCCGTTGTTCATTAGTGTTTACAGACAAAAAAATGAGCCTGCCGGACCGGACAGAGAGACGTTACTCCCGGCCAGGCAATAGATTTCAGAACCACCTGAATGTCATAGCCAGAAAGAGAAACAGCATGTGAGAACAGTCATTCGTATAATGACCCCCCGTCTTTCGGGCGGGTTTTAAACCGACGATGCATCCACAGATATTGCTCAGGAGCACGCAGGATTTCACTTTCGATTATCTTGTTTATATACGTGGCTGCAGCGATTTCATCCCCCTCAGGATAGTCTGATAACACACTGCTGATATACATGTTGTATCCTTTTTTGTCGTTCCGTCGAATCAAGCAAAGAGTGATTAGATCAACACCGGCAAGTTTTGACAGCACATATGTTCCGTTTGTCGTCGCTGCTTTTTTTACCGAAAAAAACGGTGCGAAAACACTTCCTTTAGAACCATAATCCTGATCAGGTGCAAACCATACCGCCTCACCTGCCCTGAGTGCATGAACAAAACCGGATAAATTACGTCGGTTTATCATAGCTTTATTCGACCGCATACGCCCTTTAGTCTGGATCCATTCCATCAGAGCATTATTGTGTGGGCGATACGTAGCCATCATAGGATGACATAACCCCATAGCCCTTCCGCACAATTCAAGAGACATGAAATGAACTCCAACAACCATTACGCCTCGTGTTGTATTGGTCAGGTTTTCTATTCCTTCTACATCAAACCATTTTTTGATTCTGGCATCACTCCAGAACCAGGCCATGCCTGTTTCCATCAGCCCCATCCCGAGAGAAACGAAGTTTTTAGTGACCATCTGGCTTCGGGCAAATGGTGTCATTTCTGGAAAGCAGAGTTCAATATTTCTGACCGCAATACTTTCCCGGCGTTTCATAAAGGGCCTGGATAATTTTCCAAGTCCAGTGCCAAGAATATGTAACACAGGATAAGGAAGCTGAACGATAAGCCAGAGCAGGACCAGGCCAGTCCAGATAAGCCAGTAGCGGGGATAGAGAAATTTCTTGGTGAAGGGTTGCAGCATGGATTCCCTTAAAGCAAATGAAAATTCTACGCATAAGGAAAAAATCATGAAACATTTTATCTTTAGCGTGACATAGTGTTTAGACAACTCTGCAGGAGTAAATTCAGAAAAATAACTGCTTTGAGTTTTAAATATATTTTTTGAATCATTGCATCAGACATTAAAAATCAAATGGTATGACTTATGATACAATACCCTTCCATGAGAAATTTATAATGAAATCAGAAGACACCCTTGACTGGTACCCGGCACAGCTTCCGCCAGTAAAAATTATTCTTGGTGAAGCTGTGCTTGCAGTGGGTAAGCAGGGCCGACCGATCAATACCCGAACCTTACTCGAATACCTTCAGGTCACGCAGGACAAGCAGAAAAGGCGGGATGATAAAGTCGCCATGCAGACCGCGATTGATGTTCTCAGAGATAATCAGCGCATTAACGGCAGACGTTAATGCGCATCTGGTACCATTATCAGTGCTGAATGATCTCCACCGTATGGTTTTTCCCATCATCATGTAGTGGTATTCTGTCATCGGGCAGAAGAATGCCATTAAGCGTAACCCTGTATTCTCCTTCACCGCGTAAGATGCTTATCTGATAATGACTTTCGCCATACTGATATGCCATAGAGAAAGAAGTCCACTCATCCGGGAGCAGGGCATGGACAGTAAAGGCATTGCCAAAGCGTTTTATCCCCAGTAATTCCTCGGTAAGCAGACGCCAGGCCCAGCCGGCGGAACCGGTATACCAGCTCCATCCTGCCCGGCCAGTATGCGGAGCAACGCTGTAAACATCAGCGCTCATGACATAAGGTTCTGCCTTATAAACCGCAACCTCTTTTGTATTCGACGTGTGGTTTATCGGGTTGAGCATCGACCAGAGTTGCCAGGCCCGTTCAGCATTCCCCATTCTGGCAAATGCCATCACTGCCCAGATGGCGCCATGTGTATACTGTCCCCCGTTTTCCCGAACTCCGGGCAGATACCCCTGAATATAACCCGGGTTAGGGCCGTGTCCATCGAAAGGGGGTGCCAAAAGTTTTATCAATCCACCCTCTTTATCCACAAGGTGCTTATCCAGCGCCTGCATGGCCTGAACGCGCCGTACCCTGCCTGAAGCCCGCGACAGTACAGACCAGCTCTGCGCAATCGCATCAATCCGGCAGTCCTGCGAGGCTTTCGAGCCAAGGGGAGTACCATCGTCAAAATACCCGCGCCGGTACCATTCACCATCCCAGGCATGGGTTTCGAGGTTGTTTTGCAGGAGCAGGGCTTGCGAACGACACATCGAGGCCATATTGTCATCGTGCCTGCTTTCCGCCAGTGCCGAAAACCGGGTCAGGATGTCATACAGGAAGAAGCCCAGCCAGACGCTTTCTCCTTTACCTTCAATACCAACCCGGTTCATCCCGTCATTCCAGTCGCCTGCCCCCATAAGCGGCAGTCCATGCTCTCCAAAATTTAGCCCATGCTCCACAGCTTTTACGCAGTGCAACCAGAGCGTATCTTCAGTGTCACTGATGACAGGCGTGTTATAAACAGACTCCTCACCAGGCTGTAGTGTCCGCCCCTCCAGATAAGGGATGCATATTTCCAGAATATCTTTATCCCCCGTAGTTTCCACATAGTGGCAGACAGCAAGCGGAAGCCACAGGTAGTCGTCAGAACAGCTCGTACGTACACCATTGCCATGAGGTGGGTGCCACCAGTGCTGCACATCTCCCTCAGTAAACTGCCGTGATGCGCAAAGTATTATCTGTTCACGCATACGGTTCGGATCGACATGACTCAGGGCCATCGTATCCTGCAGCTGATCGCGAAAACCAAACGCACCTCCTGACTGATAGTAACCACTGCGGGCCATAAGCCGGCAGGCTACTGTCTGGTATAACAGCCAGCCATTGACAAGCAAGTTCACAGAGGTGTCGGGCGTATTAACCACAATTTTATCTAGCACGTTATGCCAGTGGGTGTGAACCCGGTTCAGCTCCTGGCGGACCGTATCCTCATTCAGGTAACGGACAAGCGTTTCCTGAGCGCTGGCATGATTCTCAGCTGTACCGAGTACAAAAATAAACGTCCTTTGATCCCCGTCAATTAGTGTGACGGCGGACTGTACAGCTCCGCACGGATCGAGGCCAGCTCCCGTTTTACCTGAAAGTCTGTGCAGTTTCATAGCAGAGGGATTTTGCAGGGAAGCATTACGACCAATAAATTCGCGGCGGTCACCCGTTAGAGAATAATGGTTACCGCTTACGGCAAAAAATGCAGTGCGTTCGCCACCATTATCACCGTAAAAGTTGTTAGCCAGCACTGCGCAACCCCCATGAATACTGGGCGCATGTGTCACAACATGAAGAGCTGAGCGGGTTCGGGATTCCCCGAGCGTCCACTCCACATAGCCAGTAACGGAAATTTTACGTGTTCGCCCTGAATTATTACTGAGCGTCAGAAGTGCCAGTTTAACAGGTGCCTCTTCGGCGACCAGAACAGTCAGCTCACTGTCGATTCCACTTTCTCTATGCGCAAAGACACTATAGCCAAAACCATGTCGGGTCAGGTAATCACCGCGGCCGCGAACAGGGAGCGCCGTCGGTGACCAGTACTGACCGCTCTCTTCATCGCGCAGGTAAAACGCTTCGCCGCTGCGATCGCTCACCGAATCGTTCTCCCAAGGTGTTAGCCGATATTCATGCGCATTTTCATACCAGGTGTAAGCCTGTCCGGCATCGGAAATGACGGTACCAAAACGAGAATTTGCCAGTACGTTCGACCACGGCGCCGGTGTCATATTATTTTCCCGCAGGACAATCTGATACTCGCGACCGTCCTGAGAAAATCCACCATACCCGTTGAAATGACGTAACAGATGGGTTTCTGGCGTCCAGTCAGTGTGTTGATTACTTCCCGGTTCTCTATACGGAATGATTGCTCTGGTACGGGGTTTTGAGGTCTGTATACGCTGGTTTAGCTGCTCATTAATATCCCCCGCACGGTCATCAAGATAAAGGCAGGCAACGCTCAACAGAAGCTGCTTATCCTCAGCGGAGAGATGCTCACCATTACGGACAAAAAGTCCTCCCGTTTTATCCAACAGACCGGCTTCGGAACCGGCATAAATTAAATCCATAATCTGATTTTGTAAGCCCTGCTGGTAGCCCCCGGGACTGTCATTCATGATAACCAAATCCACTTTCAGCCCTTTCTGTCTCCAGTACCGGTGTGCCTGAATCAGTGTGGTAACAGAGCCGATACCAGCCTCGCTGGTAATACGGAGCAGCACTACAGGCAGATCACCTGAAATTCCCCAGCCCCACAGGCCGGACTGACCGCGTCTGTTACGGCTGATGACCTTGCTTTCGGCACGCAATTCCGGACTGGGGTAAAGCACTGCGCTCGCAAGACGATTAAACAAAGTGGCATCATCTTCACTGGCGTTCATCTGGCGCAGGACAGCCAGACTATGAGACCAGGCCAGCTCAAACATACGATCCGCAATATGGTAATCACGATACTTTTCCAGCAACGCCAGACTTTTCTGGCGGCTTTCGCTGATGCCATAAATGATATCGATCGTGACCGGCTGGCCTGGCAGCAGAATAATGGCATGGCGTATGGCCAGTACCGGATCCAATACAGATCCTGAGGTGTTGCTGAGCTCCCCTCCTTCCTCAATGGCAAGGGCATCTGCAGGGGTTCTGCCACGGCCAAGGAATTTAGCCCTGTCCGTTTCGAACGAGACGGGTTTACGGTTATCGCCACGCAACACCATCATGTGAAACAGACAGGGAATAGGTTCATCCGGCGAGCGAGGGCGACGGTGGCAAAGGATGGCATCCCGCTCAGGCTCCAGCTCAGTCTGAATAAACAGGTTGCTGAAAGCCGGGTGCGCCAGATCGCTTGCATCGGGTGCCAGTACTACTTCAGCATAGGTTGTCAACTCAAGTGTGCGGGGATGACGGCCACGATGAGTCAGTGTTAGTCGCCGCAGTTCAATGTCATCCTCCGGCGAAATCACGATCTGAGTTTTAACACCAAGTCCGCTGAAAGTGCGGCTGAATTCAGCGCCTGCGTCAGTAAATATCACTTCTTCGATTTGTTCTGGAGTGTTTCCCGTGGGTTGCCAGGTATTGCTCCATACGTCGCCAGTCTGCGTATCACGGATAAAACAGAATGCCCCCCAGTTGTCGCGGGTGGTATCACTGCGCCAGCGCGTAAGAGCAATATCATTCCAGCGGCTGTAGCCTCCCCCACCCGCAGTCACCATCAGATGATAATGACCGTTGGAAAGTAGCTGAATATCCGGGGCCAGCGAGTCCACACCATTGAAAATCCGGGGCTCATGGCGAACGGGGCTGATCCTGCCCTCATGAGATTCAAAATGACGGCGGGGACTGTAGAGGTCGATAGCATCCGGTGCTCGCTCCTGTAAAAGCAGGCTCGCAGACCGGAATACCTTACTGGACATAAATCTCTCAGTCATGGGAGCGTCAAGCAGCACGTTAGCCAGTGCCAGAAACGCCATACCCTGGTGATGTGCCATCCATGACTGTACTACCGCATACAATTGCCCGCTTGTGAGACGTGAGGGGGTATAGTCCAGTGCTTCATAAAAACCATATTCGCCACGTGCTCCATTTTTTTCCAGCCTGAACAAATTTCTACAGGCTTCCTGAGGCGAGATCATTAATGCAAGCAGAGTGGCGTAAGGGGCGACAACCATATCATCGGCAAGACCCCGGCGAAGACCAAGGCCAGGCACACCAAATGCCTGGTACTGATAATTATGCTGTACATCAAAAGCATGATAGCCGGACTCCGATACGCCCCATGGCACACCGCGTTCTTTTCCCCAGTCAACCTGGCGCATGACTGCAGATCGACTCATCTCATCGAGCAGGCTACCAGGCCAGGAGGGCATTACAAGATTTGGCATCAGGTATTCAAACATAGAACCGCTCCATGACATCAGGGCAGTTTCATTATCAATCGTGGTAAACAGCCGCCCCAGAGCGTACCAGCTTTTAAGCGGCAACTGATTAGTTGCGATGGACAGAAAACTGGTCAGGCGAATTTCAGATGGCAGGAGATCGTAATGACTTTTGTCGGGTGTATTCGTATCACAGTTATAACCGACCCTGAGCAGGCTGGTTGCTTCATTGTACAGAAAGGCGAAATCCATCCGCGAATGGTCATCCAGTCGCTGTTCAAGCTCGGTGATAATATTCAGTCTCATCCGGGCCAGCAGCGTCGTTGATGCAGGGGGGCTTCCTTTACCGTTAAAGGTCGCGTTGGCGAGCCAGCCCAGAGTAGGGAGTGTCTGATCGTTCCAGGAGGCTGGTAACCAGCGGAGCAGAAACGACCATTCG
Source organism: Kosakonia cowanii JCM 10956 = DSM 18146 (assembly GCF_001975225.1). Lineage (NCBI taxonomy): Bacteria > Pseudomonadati > Pseudomonadota > Gammaproteobacteria > Enterobacterales > Enterobacteriaceae > Kosakonia > Kosakonia cowanii. Next base: position 29,694 of record NZ_CP019446.1, read on the forward strand.
TGGCAAAACTGTACCAGTTGATGTTCCAGATGTCCTGCCCAGCGCTGCTGGAGTGGAGTTCCCTGGTGACTTTGTGTTACCAGGTTCTTGCAATGGATGCGCATCTTTTTCAGCTCGCTGAAAAACACATGTGCGGGAAGCGACTCGGCGATCAGGCAGTGTTTTCGTAACAACGGAAGACTCAAGGGTGGACTCTGGCTCCACTGTTTATCGAGAATATCCAGTGTATCGTTCAGCCCGGCAAGTATCTGTTGGGTATTTAAAACAGGCTGATGACGCATGGCGGACAGTCCTTCACGCAGCGTCAACAAGTGACCCGCCATGTTACCGCTGTCAACGCTCGAAATATAACGTGGGCTGAGAGGGGTCAGCGTCAGGGTGTCATACCAGTTGTAAAGATGGCCACGGTAGTGTTCCAGTTTATCCAGCGTATCGAGCGTGAGCGATACGCGCCGAAGTACCTCTCCCCCGGGTAGATAACCAAAGTCCCAGGCCGTGAGGTTAGCCATCAGGGAAAGGCCTATATTGGTAGGCGAAGTGCGGTGAGCAGTAGTCGGTTGCGGTTTTTCCTGGTAATTGTCAGGTGGAAGCCAGTTCTCTTTCTCAGTGGCAAAAGTCTCAAAAAACGCCCAGATTTCACGACTCGTCTGGCGCAACAGTTTTTTTTGTTTTTCATTTGGTGAAAATACCTTATGTACTGGCTGTCGGCTCAGCCAGTACATCAACAGCGGGGCCAGGCACCATAAAAGGGTGATCAGGAAAGCAACCGGCAGCAGCTGAGGTGAAAATTTTGCGGTCAGAAGTGTGAGTGCAAGGGCACATATAACATTCAGCCACATTGCCTGATAAAAACGAGCAACAGAGGCTCTGCCCTGATTGTTATCTGGGTTGTGGCTAACCCACTGGCTCAGGTTGCGTTTGCTGATGCTCAGACGCCACAAGGTCACAACAATTGCTTTTAAAGAATATCCGGCTTCATGCGGTAATATCGCCAAATTGAGCCCTGTCCCTGAAAGGCGTCTGAATGCCCCTGCCCCTACCAGTAAAAAATGCTTTTTAAAGTGGCGACGAAGCGGTTTATGCAGAAGGTCATGCATGATGGCGAGCATGGCAGGCAGCAGCCAGATAAGCGATAGTGTACCAAGCCAGTAAAACGGATTGGGTGCCCAAAGCATGGCGAAAAATAGCAATAACAGTAAAGAAGGAGTAACCAGGCTGCGACGCAAATTATCGACAAGTTTCCAGTAAGAAAGTGCGGACAACGGGTTTTTATCATGGCTTCCATTTGCTTTTCTGACGCGTGGCCTCAGCCAGTTAAGCAGTTGCCAGTCTCCCCGTATCCAGCGTGAGCGACGTGCGACATCTGAAAGATAATTATTGGGGTACTGCTCGTAAAGCAAGATTTCACTCAATAGTCCAGAGCGTGCATAGCATCCTTCCAGTAAATCATGACTGAGAACCAGATTTTCAGGACAGGCGTTAATGGTGGCCTGAACAAAGATATCGACATCATAAATACCCTTGCCCACGAACGATCCCTCTCCAAAGAGATCCTGATAAATATCTGAAGACATCATTGAATAGGGATTACTGCCAGGTACGCTGCTGCGCATCGCGGCATAACGCCCCTGCCCGTTACGAGGTATCTCTTCCGCGAGGCCGGGTTGCAAAATGCCGAAACCTCTGACAACCCTCTGGAGAACCGGATCGTACTCTGGCTTATTGAGCGGATGTGCCATTGTGGCAACCAGTTTGTGCGCGGTATCGCGCGGCAATACCGTATCACTGTCCAGTGTGATGACGTATTTAATATGGCCTGGTAAAAGATGGGCTGGCATGCCTGCGGCACTGATGAACTGTGTCCCGGGACGGCGCAGCCACCTGTTAAGCAATGCCAGTTTTCCCCGTTTGCGTTCATATCCCATCCATATTCCTTCAACCGGATTCCATTCAGGCTGTCGGTGTAGCAGATAAAATCTTGGGCGGCTGGAAGGATAACGCCTGTTAAGCGCCGCTGTATCGTCTATGGCCTGCCTGAGAAGAGCATTACTTTCAGGTGTTGGTTCATTTGCTGAATCAGCGAAATCGGTCAGCAAAGCAAAACGAAGGTATTCGTTTTGATTTCCCAGCCAGCAGACTTCAAGGCTTGTGAGGAGCGTAGTGATACTTTCCTGACTCGTCAGCATGCATGGCATCACGATCATGGTTGCACTGTCAGCCGGAATACCGGATGAAAAGTCCATTGCGGGTAATGGGCGAGGAAGGCGAAAACGGGTGGTTGCATCACTCAACAAATCACTCATTAACTGGGTCAGCGCGATAATCAGAGGTAATATTATGGCGATCAATAGCCAGTCTGCGCCCTGCAGGAACGTTGCGTGTAAAATTTCCGCTGCGGTTGCGGTAGTTAACAATGCCAAGCTTCCAAGCCATGAAAGGAGGGTGATTCTGTTAAAACTGTGCCGAATACGTATGAGCTTCGAGGTCTCAGCCAACAGATGAAGTTCCAGTTGCTGCCGGCCTTCACCTGCCAGAAAAAAGCCAATGTGATGCTCCAGTGTTTCCGGCGCTGTTTCCGCTGAAAGCGCAAGCACAATGGTAGCGACCTCAGGCTCACTGAAGTCGCTGTGTCTCGCAAGAATTTCAATAATATGGCGATAATGGTCCCGGGTTTCGAAATGCATCCCGGGATAGATACGGGCAGGATCATTGCGCAGTACCTGTTCGACGACGCTTATCGTTTCCGCAAAATCGGCCCAGTCCGTTTCGCTCAGTAACCGCAGCCCTGCGATGCTGTTACTGATGGACAATTGGCTGGCAGCAAGTTGTTGACTGAAGCTTTGTATGAGCGACTCACTTGTTATCCCCTGTTCCGCAAGGCACTGGTCAACCCAGGTCAGAGGTAAGGACAGCACGTTTCCATGTCCCTGCAGGCGCCGCACAAGTTCTGCAACGAATGCACTGGTCATTGGTGGCCGGGAACGCGCCATATCGGCAATTACCGTAATCAAATCAGCAGGCTTATTTTCGGCACATTCGAAAATTTTAGTAATCCATGTACCTGCAAGATTACGTTCACGCTGAGCCTTTATCACATCCATGCTGATACGCCGAACATTTTCGATCAAAGCAAGTCGTAGCATCCCCGGCAATGCCCAGACCTCGCCTAATGTCAACGGGGTCACCTGCTGATAGGCCGTGAGATAACTGGTCAGGCTGGCTACGTCCCAGCGACCATCACCGTGAGCAATGGCCTCTGAGGCAATATTATAAACTCGTGGGCAACTGAAGGGTGACATCAGCGAGGGAAGGCCTTTACCAAAACTTTTCGGCAAATGCTGGCGGACAGTACGGATTTGCTCCTCAATCAGGTAGTAATTGTCAAGCAGCCATTCCCCTGCAGGCATGACGCTCGTTTTTATCCCGGCATTAAGCTCGTAGCAGTTTTGTGTGATGACAGCTTCGTTGTCCGCGAGTCGTTTCAGAAGGTAATATGGAAGTTTATCGGGCGATAATTTATGTGTGTGTGCCAGTATTTTTCCATAGCGTTCCATCTGAGCGTTCGAAAAAAGCTCTGATCGCTGACTGGATTCATCGTCAGCATAGTTCGCCGGAAAGGTAACGTATCCGGCGACCTGTACCGGAAGCTGGGAGCGGTTAAACCACGTCCGGGGATTCATTTTCATAGAGTTGCTCTGATGCGACGTTAGCGCGCAGGAGCAGTTGCGAAATCAGTTCAGAAACGTTCTCTCAGGATGGGCGTGAGGCATCAGGGATTCAACAGCTGCGGGAATATGATTTAAGTCCGGGAACACCGGGCTAATGGTCGAATGAGTGCAAGGATTAAGGCGACGAGACAAACAGCGCCTTGCATCCCGGGCACAGCATTGCTTGCTTACGGCGAACTTTCGCGAGAGATTGAGATGACCGGAAGCCACAGACGGGGCAGATGACAGGGGTCATCGATGCACCACTGATGAATTTCATTGCGTAATCAATAATAGACATTCTGATTAACCTTTCAATGAAGGAGCTTCAGCTTATCATGCCTGATTAAAAATTGAACGCTTAATTTGTATTCATCAGTTTTAATCTACAAAAGGGAGAAAACAAGGGGAGCTACTTTTAGACGACTTTTATGGGGAAAAAGGGTGAATGAAACCAATCAGACCCTCTAATTGTATGATATTCATGCTAAGTAAATATTCGCTGCAACAGGACCACTAAGGCAATTGATACGACAAAACTCAATACGGAGCCCGGGAATGAGCTGATTTGTTTCGCCGCAACTAACAGCAGAAACATGAAGCAAAACATCTTTTCGGCCATCTGATGGGATGATGAGACCTTTACCACTAAGAATATCAAAACTTTTGACAATTCCAGTCATTTTACGCGACAAATTAATTCCTTTTTTTAAATTCGCAACAACCATACGCTGAAAAAAACCTTAAATCCACCTTTAATTCATTCCTGCAAGCATTTCTATGTTATAAAAAAAGAAATTGCTAATCATTACGCGCCATGTGTTAATGACCTCCATCGAGACGAAGTATCAAACATAACAGCGGGCAGCAAACATTATTAAGGACAACTGCTGGTATCTTTTGATAATCCTGAGGTTAGTGGTACTCGTTTACTATCAATTTTATATCATTTACGAGGAGTCAGTATGTCATCACGAAGTAAAGGCCTGGTAAAGTGGTTTAACGAAAAAAAAGGCTTTGGTTTCATTTCTCCTCTCGATGGCGGGAAGGATATACCCGTACATTTTTCTGCTCTTCTTGGTGATAACTTTAAGACACTTTTTGAAGGACAAAAAGTTGAATTCGCTATCCAGCGCGGAGAAAAAGGGCTGACTGCCGCCAGTGTAACGCTTTGCGATAAATAAATATTCCCAAGCCGGCGGCAGCGACTAAAATTTACTGCTGAGAAGACAGAGTAACAAAATCATTCTGTGGAACACGATAATATTCAGCATATCTTGTCAGCGTATGTTTTGATTACAGCCTTACACGAATTTTTCATTTTTTGACTCAGGTCTGATGACTCTCATGGTGGCAATACCTCCACTTTCACTTTATACAAGCTGATAACCGAAATGCATATTACGCCAACCGGAGTTTTATCGCCCTACACCGTACTATGCGAATCTCATCACTTCCTCAGTAACATCTTCCCGAAAATGTTCATCGCCAGACATAACAGCGTTGCCCTTATGTGCCTGACCTGCTCCCCGTTCATTAACACACCGCGATATCAGTAATGTCTTCACAAGCCACATGAGGACATCCTCATGAATACGCGTTTCAGGCATACAGTTCACGCGTATTCTGGGCTGCTATAAATATGCGCGCTTTATATGAATCTAAATTTTTTCATTTTTTATCAGGGCATGCTAGCCTTAATGTACTGTGAAGCCTACCGATTAAGATTCATTACTCCTTAGGTCCGAAACATTAATGTTTCTAACCAAGGAGTTATGATGAAAAACGAACATGCAATAATTGGCGAAGCCATCATTGCTCTTCTTAGTACACACGCGCGTGAAAAATTCAGCAGGAAGATGTTAGAAGACTACCTGAAAGCTTTATACCTGGAGAAATATGAAAGCAGTTGTTCAGTCGATGAAATTGATTTACATCTATCGGCGCTTAAAAAAATCAGCTTCAAAAGTCAGTAGATTTTCTGCCAAAACAATCTCGTAATCAAAGTTTATCTTTATTAACAACGACATTTCATCAATGCCGGAGGGATTAATCATAATAAAATGCAAATGAAAATCAAAAAAAATGGAGCTTTTGTGACATTATCATTTTCACTGGAGTGATGAACAGCTAAGCAATCTTGTAACCAGTTTTATTTCTTAACCTCATCTTCTGAAGGATAAGGAAGTTCAATGCTGTCAAATGGATTTTCTTCATCCGATGCAACTGATTTTTTGTTATGCACAGGTAGAATCATGCTGTTTTTATTTTCTGTTAATGAATCAACGTTACTGGAATGATCTGTCATAGATAACCTCTGCGTAGTTTGGTAATTTGATGCTTCTGAAAAGGCTACACATGTGCGTGGCCTTTGTTTAGATCAACTAACAGCTCTGCTTATCAATCTCAGGAGCCACCCGGAAGAGAAACAAGCGAACAATTTTCTGATTATCCCTAGTTACTGGTGCTGGCTATCCAAGGACAACCTAAGCGTAGTAGATTTTGATGTTTTTAGTGAAATTAAAATCAAGCATTGAGAAATATGTTTTAACAGAGTTTTAACGGAGCTTTAACAGCATCATCCTGTTTAAACAGAATTATTGACAGCATAAAATCTTTTAGCTGAAGCCTTCTTTCATTTTTGAATTAGTGCTGGTTTTCAGCACAGTGGTTTATTTGTCTTTTTATAAGTCACCTCCGTCTCGACAGAGGCGCCAAAACGAGACATTGCGACCATCATATTCACTGTCAACAGTGCATTTAAAAAATGAAATAATATAGATAACAAATAGATACACTGTTGATATTTATTTCAGACTATTTATAAATCCCGCTTAAAACAGAGCGCACCACGCCAGTTTGTCTGATTATCCTAAAAGCGACATCATAGATAACCGGTAACCCGGCAAAGGCAGGGGGGGATCATGCTTTTGCCGGGTTGGACAAGCCCGGCGGGAACTAGGCGCGTCAGTGCTGTGCTTTATCGATCGCCGCCAGAATCTGCTCCGGTGACGCCAGCCCGGCAAAGACGGTGATGGTTCCGGGTGAGGCGTTCTCCACCGGCATCACAATCAGTCCTGGCGTACCCGTGAGCCCCAGCGCCTGCGCGAGCGCATCGTTTTTTCCCAGAACAGGGGCATGGTCCACGGCGTTCAGCGTATCCACGCCGGCGGCGTGAGCTACCGCCTTAATATCCTCTGTCGTCAGGTCACCCTCGATGTGCCCGGTGTGATATATCCCGTTGTGGTAGGTCAGGTAGCCTGCTGCGCCTTTCGCTTTCCAGACCCCGATACCGTACTGCGCCGCCAGGGACGACGTCTCCCACTTCGGTGCAAATATCGGCCATTCCTTAAAGATGTAACGCACGTCAGGGCGGGTTTTCATCACCTGCTCCATCCCCGGCGCCAGTCTGCTGCAGAACACACACTGGTAGTCAAAGAACTCAATCACGGCGACCTTCGCGCCGGCCGGTCCGCTTACCGGTGTGTCAGCATCCCTGAGCAGGGCCGCCTGGTTATCCATGACCTTCAGGCTCATGGCCAGCTGCTCACGCGCATGCTGTTGTTGCTGCAGCTTCTGGCTGACCTGCACCAGAACGTCCGGGTGCGCCAGCAGATAGTCAGCCGCTATTTCCCCTATGCGGGCTTCCTGCTCTGGCGTGAATGCCGGCGCAGGTGCTGCATGGAGGGGGGTAAAAACAGATAATATGACTGTTGTAACTAATGACAGTGTTGTCTTTTTTATGCTCACGTGTGCTCTCCTGATTAACGTTCTTTCTGAATGGTGCGTGGGGGCGCGTGTTCCTGATGCTCTATCTCGCGTCCGCGCTCAGGCATATCGCGCGGCAGCGGCATGTCACGCTGGTGCTCAGCAAGCTCACGGGCCACCTGCCCGGCAACGGCACGCTCGCCGGTGGCTTTATCCTGCGACAGAGCCGGCAGCGGGCCGGGCCGGTCTTTATCCGCCTGAAGTTCCCGCTCCTCGCCGGCAATGCGCGCGATGTCCTTCCCGTCAGGTACGCGCTCTGGCGTGGTGTCGTCTTTCAAACTGAGACGGATATCCGCGACACGCTCTTCTTCAGGCAGCACAATACGGCTCTGGTATTCTTCATACGCCTGCATCTCCTGCTGACGCTGTGCCTCTGCAATTGCATATTCATCGCTTCCCCGCAGTTCCTGAATGGCCTGCTCAATGGCACGGGCAGGAACAGATTCATCGTCACGCACGGGTGCGGCTGCCGGCACCGTCACGGCCTCTGACTCAGCAAGCCTGATCGTCTGTGCACGGGCAGCCTCTTCCGACAGGGCTGCGCCCTGGCTGACTTTCAGCATCCACGGTGAAGGCTTCTCGTCGCCTGTCTGCCATACCACACCGTCCCCGGGGTGCTCCCTCACCGCCTTAAATGCCTCGTCAGCCGTGCGTACCACATGGGTGTTTCCGCTGCGGCTGCGCTGCATGACTGCTCCGGTCGCGCCCTGGGTGGCCACCATACGCACGTCACCCCGCATCAGGCGACCGGTGTCACTTGCCACCAGTGAGACGAGCGCCAGCCCGGCGCTGCGACCGTTGTTGTCATACAGGGGCAGCGCCAGGGACGGGTCCGGGAAACGCCGGGTGGCCGGGATCACTCTTGCGGTGAGGTTATGCTCTCCCATCGCCTCATGCCGCGACCACGCGCGCCCTATCGCGGTTTTTCCGACAGGCTGTCCCATCGCCCAGATAACCTTCGCCTGTTTGCGCTCTGTCTGCGGGCTGAGGGCATCGTGCGCCGTCTTCAGATCGTACTCGGTTCGCTTGATGCTCCTGACCCACTTTTCCGTCCCGTCCGTGTAGACCTGCACATGCTGTTTTGCACGCGATAACGAAATGTAAAAGGCACGTTTGTGGGCCATTGCCTGGCGGCTTCCCTCCGTCCCTTCCAGCGCCAGTACCGCCCCCTCACTGGCACCCTGTGCGCCATAGCCTGTGATGGCCCAGGCATAATCCAGATGCTGTTCGGCCCTGACCTGCACGGGATTGATGGTTTTCCTGCCGTCCGCGCCCTGCAGCACGATGTCCCCGCTGTCGGTCACCTTCTCAACGGTAAATTTCTGGTTGGCAGCCTGCCCCCGGTTACGGTCGGTGACGGTGAAGCGCACCACGGCACCCGCTGCGAGTATTTTCTCGCTGCGCTTAAACAGCTCCACGTCGCCGGTGAGCAGCTCGCGGGGTGAAACCATCGCGATCCGGTCATTCTCGTTCCGGACGGTAACAAGCGAGCCGTTATAATCGACGGCCACCACATCCTGATAGGTGTCGCCGCGCTTCAGCACCATCCCCGCCTCCCAGGCCGCCAGCTTGTTGAACTCATGCCGGGTATGCTTAATTTTTTCCAGCACCGGCACGCTGATTTTTTTCTCGCCCAGCTCCTCCCGCGCGTCCAGTGCGTCAAAAATCTCCCGGTTAATGGCCGCGCGATCGTCGTTCAGCTGGGCAATAATGAGCGTTTCATCCCGTGCCTTCGGCGTGCGGCTGAGCCAGTCAGCCACCAAGTCACTGACCGGGTTGTCTGACTCCGCCAGTCCCTCAGCAGGGGGCTGCCAGTCCGGTTCCTGACGGGCAACGAGATCCGCAGGCTGATGCTTCAGCCGCTCAAGCGCGGCATCGATGCGGTTATCAATGACGTCATGTACCGCGTCACGCAGGTTGACTTCCTTCTGGCGGACAATCTGTTTCATGATGGCCACATCCATCGGGCTGCGCTCCTGAACCAGCCTGAACGGTGCCCCTGATTCCGGGGATTCAAACTGATCGATGTCCCCCATCGACACGCCCCGCCCCCCGCCGGCCTGAATGGCCAGATACGCGGCGGCAGTGTCCTGGTTGCCCAGCATCGAGGATTCATCGATAAGGAAGACGCGGTTGCTGAAGTCGGGCTTTTCGCCGGCGGCCTTCATCTGGTCATATTCGACGAGGAAGGATTTGACCGTCTGCGCCTCGATCCCCACCGCCCGCAGCTCCTTCACCGCCTGGTGCGTCGGTGCAAGGCCATGCAGCGCGGGCCGGGCGGATGCCGGCAGGGTGTCGAGTGCGGTTTTCACCGCGCGCACCTGGGTCGTTTTACCCACCCCGGCATACCCCTGTATGCCGGTAAACTGGTCACGGCTGTTGAGGACCAGCTGCGCCGCTGCCTTTTGTCCCTGCGTCAGCCCGTCGAGCAGGGCGTTATCCACCTGCTCCATCAGGGGCACCTGCGTGTCCTTGCCCGCGACAATGGCGCTGATGATGGTTTTCTCCATCTCCCAGGTCGCGCGGGCAACCAGCAGGGGCTCTGTTTTGTTCGGGACGCGGATAAGGTCGCCGTTTTTGATCATCGCACTGATTTCACGCGTCACTTCCGTCAGACCCGGATGAAACGCCGTCGCGGCCTCAGCCAGCTTCAGCTCGTTGAGGGTGACGGACTGCTGATCGGCAATGGCACGCCGGACCGCCAGCGCGGCGTCACTCAGCACACCGGCCTGAAGTGTCCGGACGGCGCTGCTGATGTCGGCCTCACCGCTGAGTTTCGTCACAAGCTGCACCGGCGAATTGTCGACACGCATTCGCTGCAGCCGTGCCTCCGCCCGGTCCTGCGTCTCGGCCGTAAATATCTCCGCGCGGCTCCCGGACTGCGCCAGGGAGTTCACGGTCTGGGCAGAGATATCCCGCGAATTAAGAGCGGCCAGTACCACGCCGGTGTCGTTGTCACGGTTGCCCGGCCCGGCCACGTAGCCGTGGGTCACATACAGCGGCCTGTCTGCCGGCAGCGTGACGGCCTTTCCGTCCCGCATGACCCCGATGCCCTGCGGGCTGACGCCGGTTACGGTCAGTCTGTCTTTTGCCTTCAGGCCTGCACCGCGGTCGGCGGCCAGCGCAATCAGTTTGTCGCCGCCGGCAACGTGCAGCTGCTCGCTGTTGAAGAGTCGCCAGTCGGCGGTCAGGTCGCTGATTTTCTGTCTGACCAGTACCCCGTCGCTGTCGATAAGCGACAGCATCCGGGTCTCCTCATGCACCCTGTCGATAATAAAGTGCCGGGCTTCACGCTCCGTGCGGTCCTCCAGAACCTGACCGGCACGGTAAGACCCGGTCATCCGGCGGGTTTTGCTGTCCAGCCACACCGGTGTGCGCGCCTCAATGGTGACACCGTCACGCTCAAGCTGCCCCGCGTTCTGCAGGGCATCGCGGATAAGGCCTGTCAGCTGCTTCTGCTCGCGCTGCCCGATTACCACCGCCGTCACCGGCTCCGTGCCGGGATTCAGCTCCGCAAAGCGGGTGGCCAGCGCACTGTACCGATCGCGCTTGTCAGCAATACTGATAACCTCTGCTTCAAGACCCGGCGACGGCTCCGTGCGGCGGCTGCGCCTCACGCCGGCAGACTCCAGCACTGACATGGCATTCCCGTTCGCCTGACGACCCGCGCTGTCGAGGAAGACCAGCTGGGCGTCTTTTTCCCGCGCCTCACCCAGCAGGATCAGCGTTTCCTTCAGCCCCAGACGCTCTGCGCCTTCAATAATGAGCGTGCTCTGTGGCCGCAGGCTCAGTTCCCCCTTCAGCAGCTGCTGCCGCCCGGTGATGTGTTCCCGCAGCACGTCTGATTTTGCCAGTGAAATGGCACGTTCAGCCGAGCTGGCCAGCACCTTCACTTCGCGGCCATGCGCGGCAGAGATGCCGGCCAGCTGCTCCGTCAGTTCGCGGATGCCTGCCACGCCCTTCGGGGCATTCATCAGTACCAGGGCATCCTTCTCAACAGGCTCAAGGGCGGGCGGCGCGTACTGTGCCGGACGGGTGAAGCTGACAACGTGCGTTTCGCTGAGGTGCTCCTTTCCCAAGGCCTGAATGGAGAGCTCATCGAGGAGGTGATGGCGGGAAGTGAATACCCCTTTCTCCGCATCAAGCGGCACAATCAGCCCCTCCTTCAGCGCCTCATCCAGCGCCAGTTTGATTTCTTTCACATCGGGTATTTTGTCGCTGAACTCGGTGGTGCTCAGCAGCAGTTCACCCCAGGTGAACCGGGTTTTGCTGTCGCTCAGCTGGGAGACCGCCATGCGCACGGCATCCGTCACCTCCTGACGGACGTCGGGCTGCTGCGAATCTGCCGTTTTAACGTTCCCGCCACGCTCTGCGCTCGCCGGTGCGCTGTCCCGCGCCGGAACACTGCGTGCCGGTACAGGCTCAGCCGGGTCACGCCCTTCTGCAGACCGTGCCGGTTGTTCCGCGTCGCGCTGCCCGTTACTGCGTGTCACCTGCTCATCACGGGCAGGCTGTTCTGCGGGCGACGGCGCTTTGGTTGCGTCCGGTTGCGTGGCGTCACGAACGGGTTGCCGGTGCGCCGCAGGGATGGCCACCGCCCCGGCGTCCGGCGCGTCGCGCGGCACCACGCTGTCCTGGTAGGCTTTCATATCCCAGCCCTTCTCTTTCATCTGGGTTTGCCAGCGCTCCATCAGACGAAGACGGGAGGGATCGACTTTGGCTTTACGGGTGTTCTTGGCGGCGATATCGAGGCTTTTCAGCGTGGCCTCGGCACCGACGGCACCGCGCACTTCCCGGCCGCGCGAGGAATACTCTTCCCGGACCGCTTCCGGCACGGCCTTAATTTCCCACATCCCGTGTGGCCCGACTTCCTCAATTTCATGCCCCAGGGTTTCCACGCGATCACGCAGGGCGGTACGGTAAAGTTTACCCAGCGTGACCTGCATTTTCATCACCGTCTCGATAAAACCGGCGTTGTGGATGTAGTCCGTGGCCAGCGCCTTCCATTTGCCGTTCAGCTCCGTCATGTTGGCAACCAGCATGTGTGTGTGCAGCTGCGGATCGAGGTTACGGGACGTGTCGTGTGTGTAGAGCGCGGCCACCATTTTCCCGGTGGGGATGATGGAGGTTTTGCCGTCCACGGTTTCGCGCGCGGAGATCAGTTTTTCAACGTAGCCTGCCGCCACACGCACAGCGTACTGATGCGCTTCCAGCATGGCTTTGTCCCCGCCCACAAGGGCGAGGATGGAGACACTTTTCGGTGCCGAAAACGTCAGGTCATGGCCGGGGCGATGGGAGTGGATACCGTTGACCTCCTTACCGAGCCGTGAGCCGTCAGGCAGGCGGCCCTCGAGCACGGCCGTCAGCTGGTCGCTGCGCACCGGCCCCTCCAGCCCCAGCGCGCTGGCCCCCTCACCCAGCCATTCGCTCTCCAGCTGCCCGAGAAAATAGTAGTTGTCTTTATTGCTGTAGTAGCCAGCCGCATCACCGGCAGACACGATGGGGGCGGGTGACATCATCGTTCGGGTTCTCCGTCATAATCGCGTTCAAAATCGGCTTCATCAAAGCCGGGGTCTTCGGGGTGGCGGTTAACGAGGATGTTTTCCTCCTCGCGCTCCATCCGCTGGCGGGTATTCCCGTCTTCGTTGTGGTGTCCGGACGCGGTTCCGGGCTGGCCGGCGGTCTTCAGCTCCAGCCCGCCGTTTTCCAGCTGCGTGACCTGCATCCTGAGTTCCTGTGCCTCACCGCCGCTTTCTTCGGAATTTCCGTCTGTTGCTGCAGGCTTACGGCGTGCCCGGTTAAGCAGGTCAAGTGCGCCACCAGGCGGTGTCTCGGCATCACGCTCCCTGCCGGTTGCGCGCGCGAGCACACTGAGCGCATTGCCCGGCAAAGTTTCAGGAGTGGGTCTGGCAGTAACCCGGACGGGAACGGGAGTTTCAGAAACGGGTGCCGGCGGCACACTCCTAACGTCACGCTGCGTCTCTGCGTTGTCACGGTGTGGTTCAGGCGCGGTAATGCGGGGTGCCGGTGCCGGCACAGACTCAACAGGCTCAGAGGCCTGAGGCTGCACGGCTTCCTTACGGGCTGGCTGTGCCCGCTGCGATGGCGTGGCAGCAGGAGCCGGACTGACCGGCTGACCTGACGGCTGTGCCTGTTGCTGAGCAGCCGCTTTTTCCAGGTGCTCTTCCCCGGTCGGGAATACCAGGCCGGCCAGTGCCGTATCGCGCTCGTTCTCCCTGATGACCTTTTCCAGCTCGGGGCTGAGGGCATCGCGGATATTGCGCTCAATCAGGCCGATATTTCTTTTTTTGGTTTTACGGTACTTCAGCGCCAGCTTCACCACCGGGTATTCGCCAGGCAGCCGCACATAAAACTTCAGGTTACGCAGCTGCATGACCTCTTCATAATCAACGATGGGCTGGCTGACCTTGTCCTTGCCTATGGATATCCCGTCACGCACCTGATCGAGGCCATAGGAGTTCTGCTCGCGCGCCTCCCGGCGTCGTTGGTTACCCAGCTCCTCCTCGACCATTTTCGCCACCTCAGCACTCGGTGAGCGGCCATATATGCGCGTGTTGAGCAGGTCAAAAATCGCTTTGGCCACTTCCCGGCCATACGAGTTGATAAGCTGCGGCATGTTCTGGATACCGATGACAAAACAGCCACCAAACTTGCGCCCTTCCGCCAGTGTCTCCTCAAACTGGGGGATGCGCTGAAGGCTTGGCGCTTCATCCATGATGAACCACACCCGGCGGTCGGCGTTCTCCCCCATGCTCTGCAGGTAGAGGGTGGCCATCGACATCCACATCGAAATCAGCGGGCGCACGCTTTTGCGGTGACGGGCCTGGGTGGAGATAAACAGCCAGCTGTCACTGTACTGCTCGCTGGTCATCCAGTTACGGATAGTGAATGAAGGCCGGGTGCCGTTATCCAGCCCCTGGAGAAACCGCAGCGCCTTGGCGTAGTTGGTGACGACCGAGCGGATGGAGATGGCCGTTTTTTCGATTTTCTCTTCGACCAGGTTCGCCGCCGGCGTGTTGGCCAGATATTCACGCAGGCTTTTCATGCTCAGTGACAGAAGCGTTTTGAGGAATTTCTCGATACTGCGCTCAGGATCTGCGGACATGCGGATGGCAAGGTCCGAGGCAATCGTCCGGGAACTGGAGACCCAGAACGGATCGGACTCACCCTCCACGGGGATGAGGCTGGTTGCAAAGTTTTCAAAGTCGATAACATCCACGCACTCTTCCCACAGCTGCCAGTTGGCGCAGCGCTCATCATGCGGGTTGAGGATGAAATCCTTGTCCGGGTTGTAGTGGGTCTCGATGAAGGTACAGCCGGAATCGTAAATGATGGCGCGATCGCCGCGCCGGCGGATGATATCCAGCAGCCAGCGGATTGCGGTGGACTTGCCCACCCCGATGGTGCCGTGTATGAGGAAATTCATCACTTCGGCGTTTTTAACCAGGTGCAGGTCGCCGACACGCAAATCTGACAGCTCGCCATTTTTACGCAGCAGGGCATTGACCTCCGAGGCGATCTCGGTGAGTTTCATACCGGAGAGGTATTCGTCCTCACTCTCCTGTTTACCAATCCGCGCGATGTACCAGGCGACGCCGGCGAAGACCGCCATGCTGACAGCACCGGCGATCGCTGCGGCGGTCTGCAGATGCCCCGCCAGCCTGTCACCCATGAACTGCATATACGGGTCTTTCAGCATCTGCTGGAGGGTCATTTTGAGCGTCATGGTGGTGCTGGTCGGCGCGTAGAAGTAATGAATCTCATAAAACTTCCCCTGACCGGCCGGCATCAGGTCGATGAAACTTTCGTTGACCCGTGCAAACCAGTACCAGCTGCCGTTATCCAGCATTTCCTGGGGCGTCAGCCAGAAGAACAGGCATGCCGTGATGGCACCAAACAACAGGAATACCCAGTAGCCGATCCAGTTGTTCACCTGCAGAAACATGCGCCAGCGGTAGGCGGTCATCTGCCCGCCCTGTGTGAGGTTTTTTCCTTTAAAGCTCATAGATTTTGTCCGGCCGTTATCGCATCACCGATGTGGTGATGTGCGTTATCAGGGAAGAAAAGTTGAAGCAGGTGTGATTAACCTGGTACTGCGGGGGAGAGTCGTTCTATGCCAGCTGGCTCAGCTCAAATTCTGCCTGATGGCATCCGTCCTCCCAGTCCTGTTCGTTAATGCTCACCGCCGCAGAACGGACAGCGGTGGCCACATCGGCATAACCGGGTGAATGCCCCGCACGGGGTGCCAGACCATAGAAGGTGAACGCGTAGCCGGCCCAGTACGCAATGTGGGTTTTGTCCTTCTCATCCGGAAGCGAACCAAATACATTCAGACAGGTGGCTGTTAACAGCAGCTCGCTTTCAAGATGGACCAGGCTCTCTAACCCGGGCAGGTCAGGTCGTCGGTTTTCTGTAATCATGACGGGACATCCTCCGGCGTTTCAGGGCTATACCCTGCGGGACCAGGTCACAAGTGGTCGGGCGAGAAGCGTCAGCACATCACTGATGGTGCGGAGCGCAAGACTGGTCAGCAATGACGCCAGCAGACCGCCGGTCGTGAAAATAAGCAGCCAGCAGACCAGATTCAGCTGGCTTGTCCATGCCCAGTCGGGTTGCGACGTGCTGAGCGCCAGGGTGCGGGAGAACAGTGTGGAGTTTGCCATTATCCACTGCAGCACATCTGCGCCGTAGTGGAGCATGAGCCACGTAGTCCATGCGGAAATCAGGAGGAGGAAAAAGCAGGCAGAGATAACATTATTCAGGGCTGATTTATTCATCGGAGAATTCTCCAGGAAGTTGACGTTAAAACCCGCAGCGCTCGCCGCAATCCGGACACCGGCGCAGCCGTTTGTCCGGTGAGGAAGCGAAATATCCACTGTGGGTGAGAAAGGCACATACGCGCCGGGCTGAAAGACAGGGTGAAAGGGGTTACTGTGAGTTAAAGGTAATCCCGTTCTTCCTCCTGCTGTTTGAGTTCATACGTTGCGTCCCTGATGCCGGTCCGCCACGCCTGTTCATCCATTTCAGTGGCCAGATGTCTGACAGACAACGCCACATCCGCGCAGGCTTCAGAGTCCCACAAACTGGCGTCCAGGCCCTCCAGAGTCATGACGTATCCGGCCCACCACGGCGCAAGCGCCAGCCGCTCATACTCTTCAACGCTTCCGGACTGGCGGATAATGGCCAGGGCATGAACCAGATCGCTTTCCAGCGCAATCAGCGCCAGAAGGTCTTCTGAGCCACCCGGCCTGCGATACGGGATATATACCGACACTATTGCACCTCATCATGTTGCGCCCTTCCGGATACAGCAATGCACCCGACAGCGCTGCGCGCGACAGGAAAGCGGAACCGGAAAGGCGCTGTTAACAGTGAAGTCGGGCAGGACGCCCGGAGAAGAATGCGGGGTTACATAATGCCGGCGATGGATTTGGCCAGCTGCGCCTCGAGCACCGGTTTTGCCTCGTCAAATTTGAGGTTAACCTTGTTGGCGTTCGAGACCACGCGGGTCTGGTATTTCGCCCGGTTGCCCTGCTCTGTGCTGGTCTGCAATTTCACACCGGAGGAGCCCTGTTTCAGCGCCGCCACATTGTCTGTGGTGACGACAGCCTTGCTGCGCTCGGAGATTTGCAGATCGGTCACCATCGTGTAGTTGATGTCCTCGACCAGCGCATCAGCCGCCATACCGACAAGGCCTGCCGCCAGTCCCGCGCCGAGTGTTGCGCCAGCGGAGCCGGTGTTATAGCCCGTAATGCCCGCACCCAGGGCAGCGCCCGTCACTGCCCCTTCATAACCGGAGCTGAGGAAGCCCTGCGACTGGCGTAAATCCATTTTGTCGGCCTTGAGTACGTTTGCCTGTACCCAGAAATACGCGGCGTCCGGAGAGGCTGACACCTGATAACCTTTTGCGGTGAGTTCTGAGGCAATTTTTGTCTGCAGCCCCGACATATCTTTGTCCGACGTATTTCGCACCTGAATATACACCGTTCTTTCAGAGGCAGGTTCAAGCCAGATGGTTTCACTCATTTGTGTTCTGACGTCCAGATTGCGCTTTTTAACCGCTGTGCTCATGGCACCGCAGCCGCTGAGGGCAAAAACAGACAAAGCGAGGCCGCAAACTGCAAATTTATTCAGTTTCATATTTATTCCTGAAGTGTTTTATAAAAGAAACGCTAACCACCGGGGCAGTGGTTAGCGCTTAGTGAGAAAAGTATGAATTTGAGGGCGACTAATACGTGTAACGGGATAAACTTTTACTTCGTCTAGTATCCACGAGTCGAATCATAAGGTTGATGATTCGTCGGGTCATTAAAATTAGTTCCCCAACTATTTCCCGCAACGTCTAATCCCGACATACCACCGTGCATTGGGAGGCCGGAGGACGGGTTGATATAATTGTGGCCTACTTCTGTGGCGCTGCCGGTGTTACTACTTCCACCTGATAGCGATGACCCATCGGTAAAGCTGTGATGCGTATCATGCATGTTGGTAGTCGCAAAGGCACCTATCTTGAAGTCTTTGACTTGCTGAGCAGTGAGTTCGAAACGCCTTCCTTCAGTTATCTGGTAATATTTCCCAGATGTCTCATCAAAAATAACCCTTCTTTTTGCCTTTGTAAGGGCATAAGCAAAAAGAAATACTGCGGCCAACACGGTGTGGGCTGCTGTACCGCCAATCAATGCTGTTTCTTTATCATCTACAAACAGCGCAATACTAACTAACGCACAGCTAAGAACTGCTGACATAACGAACAACTTAAAGACCGAGCAGTCAGCGTCTTCCTTTTTTAAAGAATAGAATCCTATTAAATAGAAAGCCGAAGCAAGCACGGAAACGATTAAAGCCATAAAGAAAAAAGATAAGCCAAATCGGAAACTCATAAATAACATATATGTTAAATACAGTAACATCGGTATCAAACTATAAGCCGCATTAACTGTTTTTCTCATTTAGTCACCTCTTTCCCTCGGTTTTCTTCATTGTCTCTATTTGTTCTTTTAACTTATCTGGCTCAAGTTCGTTAAAGGGGTTAAAGCTACTTGATTGATCATATTCTTTCTCTTTCCGCTCGAGGTTAAATTTTCCTTGAGCATTATGAGATTCATCTTTAAGCATATCACTGGATGCCTGAACAGTGGATTGTTTTTTGCCTATTTCCCCAGAAGATTTATTGATATTTTGCTCGTTAGCAGATCTTTGTTCTGCCACACGCCGGTGCATCTCTTCTTGAGGTGCAAATCCCTGTCCTGCCTGCTCCTGAAGCCGTGACTGATTTTGCTGGAATGCTGTCTGCATATCCTCACCAGGCACCTTGCTGCCGCGTACCTGATGGCCTGAGCTTTCAAGATTGCCCCCTGTTTTCTGAGACGCTAACTGGCTGTGACCCGTCTGCTGCTCAGTATTATGATGCTGCGTATTATTGCCGCCCCCACGTTGTATCTCATTACTGCCTGACTCACTGAATCTGCCTGAAGAATTGTTCGTAACCGGCTCTTCAGAACTATTCGCGCGTGCATGGCTGCCCGGTGTGGTAACACCTGACACACTGCGATGCTCAGTATTCCCGTAACCGCTGATTTCATTACCTGCTGTTTGCGACCCGGTTGTTAACGGAGCACTCCCACTTTCATTACGATAGGTCTGGCTGCCACCCTGTGGGGGCTGGCCACCCGTTTCGCTACCTGCCGCATGATTACTACCGCTGACAGAATGATTACCGCTTTCGCTGGCAAAGTGCTGATTGCCGGAGGATGCAGGGCTGTAAGTACCGCCTTCAGACTGTCCACCGTGCGAAGACATTGCGGCATTATGCGGCTGCGGTTCACCGACAGTGCGAACGATATGCTCTCCGCTGAAAGCGGCGTGCTCATTGCCGCTCTGCAGATCGCTGCGCCCCTGTCCATAGTCGCCCATAATTTCAGGCTTGAGGCGTTCGTTAACAAATTCCATCGCGGCCTCTCGCGCAGTCGGGGCGCTGGTCAGCATGGACTGCGCCTTGTCTCCATAGCGGTTCGATGCCCAGTCCACGAATTCCTGCGTATAGTTGGTATCAAGCGATGCACTCTCGTTCTGAGCAAGTGTGGCCATGCGGCTGAACTCGTTGCTGTTTGTCGAACTGGTCGTGAACTGATGGTACTGACTTTGCGCATCATTAAGCGTGGCAGCAAGCTGCTGAACGTTACTGGTGCCGGCACTTTCGGAATGGCTTGCAGACTCGTTAACACGGCTGCTGGCCACCATATCCATGCCCTGCTTAAAGTCACGCACAGCTTGGCTGTTTTCATCATGGCGATGTTCGCTAGAAGACAGGCCGCTATCCTGAATTCCTCTTGAGCTACCTGTGGAGTGCCGTAATTCACCCCCACCGTAAACCTCTCCACCTGCTTTTGCGAAGCCGACGTTAAATCCTGCGCTAGCTGAAGCTTTCGCACCGGCATTAACGACTCCCTGATTACTGATATCCATCAACTCGTTATAAGCTTGCTGAGTTGAAATATTTTTAGCTTTCGCATAGTTCTCCGCTGCTGACATCATCATGCCCGCGCCACGCGTTACATTCGCAGCCTGACTGTTTTCGCTGCCATTGCTGAGACTTTCCGTGCTGCCCGACTGCTTAGTCACCTGCTCCAGTTGTGACCAACCACTGGTGACGCTGTGGTTGTAGCCGTCGAGCGCCGTCTGCGCCTGCACCTGGGACATGCGCGCCTGCTCCTGGAAGCCGGAGCTGGCCAGCTGGCTGAGACGCATGTTCACCGGCAGGTTGGACATGGCACCAGAGCCGTCTATGACATTCTGTCCACTGGAAGTCAGGGTGTGGCTGGAGCCGTTATCTGCCTGCCAGGTCTGCTGTCCCAGACGCTGCACCATATTGGTGTCCATCTTGTTCTGGTTCAGGTTGTCCATCGACATGTTATTGAACGACCAGTTGCCGTCTGCCGTGGTGGAGGCCACGCCGGCAGAGCCAAACGCCATCGAGCTCATCACGCTGCCTGCCAGCTGCGATCCCATTGCCGCCGCCCCTTTGGTCAGGAAAAACGACAGCACCGGAATCGACATCGCGCAGTACCCGGCAAGGTTGGCGACATCGGAGTGCTGGAGCGCGACCGCATCCCGGTTGGACAGCACCAGGGGGGTTCCCCCTGTTTTTGTCTGCAGCCAGAATGTCGCGGCGTAGTTAAGGATGGCGAACATCACCGGCCACATCTGGAAGTACAGAAACCCGCCGATATACAGCTTCAGGGTGTTCAGCCCGAAGAGACTGTGGTTTGCTGCCGCCAGCGCGATGACCAGCGGGAACAGGCAGACCAGGATCAGCATCATGAGTGACTGCAGGAACGGTAACTGCCGTGTGGCCAGTGTGCTGCCTGCCGCCCAGCTGAGGCGCTGCTTGGTGGCAGCACTTTCGGTGGCCAGATTCAGCAGGTTCGCGGTGTCCGATGAGCGGGCCGCAAAGCCGCGGATGCCCTGACGGATGGCAGAGTTAGTCACGTTGTTTTTCATGATCTGCGCCGCACTCATCCCGCCGGCGTAGAAGAAGCCGTAACTTTCATTCATCGCGTTGGCCAGCATCACCGCCCCGTTCATCCGGTTTCCGAAGATGCGCTGCGTGAGCATGGAGAAGGTCGGGCTGGTCAGCTGACTGTCCTGGCCTGCCAGCGTCTGGATCTGCGAGGCGGCCTGCTGACAGGTCAGAAACTCACGGTTCGTGGAGGTGGTTTTGAAAATCCCCCGCAGCGGGCTGGGGTTACTGGTGATAAGCCCCAGCGGGTCAGTGGTGTTCAGCAGCTGGTTCACGGTGTATTTGTGGTTCAGCAGGATATCGCCGATGACACAGTTTTCCACGTAGTCAGGCAGCATCTGCGCCAGCTCCGGGTTCTGCGTCTGGATATCACTGCTTTCCGCCACGATACCGGACCCGAACAGCATGCCGGTTTTGGTGTAGGTCACCGAGTCCGGGCGCGCCATCATGTAATCGTAAAGCTGCGCAACCCGATACCCGATCCCGGTTGTCACCGAGGCAATGCCGGCCAGCCCCACCGGCACATTATCCGTCACCCACACGGCCGCCGGATCGGTGATATCAATAATCTGAACCGAGCGTTTCGGCACAAGCAGCACGGAGGTGATCAGCATGAATATCGCCAGCCACTGCACGAACACCATCGGGTTACGGCTTTTGGTGAACGTTGCCAGTACGCCGAGCACCGAGAAAGTGCCTGCGATACGCAGCAGGGTGCTCCACGTCCCGGTGCCGAGGATGCCGACGACCGCGTCAAACGCCGACTTCCACATCCCGCCACCGTAGATTGTATAGATTTCAAGCATCAGGGGTTCCCCCACTTGTAGTTGCTCTGGTATGAGCCGGAAACGATGGTTGAGACCTGCTGCTGCAGGTACTGCATGTTGCGGTCGATGCCGTCCAGCGCATTCTGGTCAGCCGCTGACTGGAGTTTCATGTCAGCCAGCAGTCCCTGAGCATGGAGGACGTTGTCGCGCAGTTTTGAGGCCGCTTCTTCCGGCCAGTTTTTCCCGGCCATCGAGAGCGAGGCCTGCTTGACCAGCTCCTGGAGGTACTGAATCATCAGGTCCTGGGCAATGAAGTCACTGACCTGCAGCAGATACGTCGCGCTCTGCCCCATACTCTGGGCGTTGGTGAGATACTTCAGCACCGGCACGGAGGTGGTGTTCACGAACCCCTTTTCCTGATCCGACAGCGGGGTGTCATTGACCAGTTTCGACTGCATTGAGAGCATCAGGTT
Source organism: Kosakonia cowanii JCM 10956 = DSM 18146 (assembly GCF_001975225.1). NCBI lineage: Bacteria > Pseudomonadati > Pseudomonadota > Gammaproteobacteria > Enterobacterales > Enterobacteriaceae > Kosakonia > Kosakonia cowanii. Next base: position 51,949 of record NZ_CP019446.1, read on the forward strand.
TTTCACCAGCGTGACCAGCCCGTTCTGCTCCTGAACGTTGATGCTCACCACCACCGGCGTCAGGCATACCGACTCTTCGTCGCAGCCATACACCTTCGCGGTGCCGCCCCGCATCAACACCTTGACCAGATCGCGGTTATCAACCAGCGGCGTCAGGATGGTCACCTGCCCTTCCTTGTTGAAGATGATGGAGCCGACAGCGCTCATGACCAGTTCTTTCAGCTGGCGGTTGTTGTCAAAAAGCCGGTTGCGGCTGAGCGCATCCCAGATAAGGTTTTTGTTTTTCAGGACCTGATCCTTGTCCTTGTCGCTGGCACGGCTTGTCACACTGTCACTCTTGCCGCCTACAGTGCATCCCTGACGGGAGGCTGCCCAGTCCGCGAACATGTTGCTTTCGCCGGCGATGTCCTGACAGATTTTCTGCTGGGAGACCTGGGTGACCGGCCACAGACCGCCGATAATGCCCTGCGCGGCCTGACACGAACTCATGTTCATGGAGTTGACGTCGTTGGCCAGCTTCTGCAGAAAGTCCTTCGCCTGCTTCAGCTCCGGCACCATCGTCTGCAGCGCGAGATCGAAGGCGTAGCCCTGGGCGTTACTCATGATTTGCTTCACGAAGCGCTGAATTTCTTCACCGCTGATCATGGAGAAGGAGCCGAGATAGGCATCGATACCGCCGCAGCCGGCGTTCAGGGAGGGCACCTGCATCGAGATAAGCTGGACGTTCTTGACCGGGTTACGCAGGTAAACCGACCCGCCGGTGAAATACCCTGCGGCCTGCCCCTGCCACGCCTGTGCCTGGGTGACGTTGCCGCTGTAGCCGAGACTGCCAAAGAAACCGTTGAGATCGCCGTTCACGTCAGCCTGTGCAGGTGTGATGACCATGCCGGTCAGGAAGACGGCTGCTGCCGTCAGGAGAGGCTTAATCATGGATATTCTCCTGCACAGCGGGCTGACGTGTGAGACGGCGGTGAAGCACGCCGGCGAATTCTCTGGCCACCATCACCAGGACGCTGAGGCAGAGCAGCACCAGAACCCCGACCAGAAACGACAGCACCATGTAGTCCGGGTAGTGAATGAGAATGGAAAGCGTAAACTGCTCGCCGCGCGTCACATCCGGGCGCAGTGACATCAGCGTTTCCAGTGTGAGGCCGGTGCATCGCAGGTAAACGACATGCACGACAAGCAGAAAAATCGCCGCACTCAGCAGTCGCCAGAAAGCTTTCTCTGTGGCGGCTTTTCCCGGCTCGTCGCTCATCATGATCTTCATAACAGCAATTAACCCTGTTCTGAGCCTGTTCATTACGCGCACTCCTTCAGTTGCTGAGCATCCGTAAATCGGGCATCGCGTGGATCGTCGACCGGAAACGCCCTGCTGTCCTGCAGGCATGCGAAACCGGTACGCGGTGAAGCATACGGTGTTGTAGTCATTCTTTTTTCCGTGTGTATTACTGAGGTGTTACCTGCGCGTTTGCCGGCAGCGGGGGAAGTGACTGTGGATCAATCTGGTCCATATCAGCCTGAATCAGGCTGGCGTAGCGGCTTTCCAGCGAGGTGATATCCATTACCCCCTGCGTCAGCGGGTAGGCCCGCAGGGTGTGGACGTTAACCATGAACGCGGTCGGCGTGGCAATGGGCAGCCCGTTACCAAAGAACGTCATGATTTCGTCCGCCAGGGGCGATGCCGGATCGCTCTTGCGGGGGATCAGCGGCACCGGAAACGAGGCATCGCCACCGCCATCCAGCGTGTAGGGATACACCCGGATATTGTGCTGGTCAGCCCAGTGCTTCAGGTCAGGGTCAAACTTCGCGCTGTACTGGCAGTGCGCCTGCATAAAGACAACCACCGCGTAATCCGCCATGTTGACGCGACGACCGTCAGGCAGTTGCATCAGGCTCTGCGGGTCAGCAGGTTTTGCCGGCGTCTCCGTCGCGGGTTGCTGCTGTGTGATTTTCGCGGCATCGAGGGCGGCAATTTCATCCCGCACACCGGCGCTGGCCAGCAGGGGAAACAGCAGTAAAAGCGCGGTCAGGGCGTTACTTTTCATCCTGCACCTCCGGGATAACATCATGGCGGTGTCGCCAGTGCCACCAACGGTTACCGGCCAGAAGCAGCGCGGAGAGCGCCATCAGGAGATAGCCTCCCCACAGGCACATTAACTGGGTAAGCCAGGGGTATGCCCCGGTGATATCGCTGAGGCACTTGAACATGATGCCGGCAAAGAAAATGACGACAATCTCAGACAGGGACAGGGCTTTCATCATTTCACCTCTGCCGTTTTTTTATTCTTCTTTGCCATCAGAAGATGAATGAGGCCGCCGGCAAGCAGCAGTGTTTCAATGACGCATAACGGCACCCACAGGCGTTGTTCTTTCACTGCAATGAGGACGGCACTGATATTTTCTGACACGGTGACGGGCACAACCACTTCGGGAGCAAGGCATCCCGAATGGCTGACAGGGCACATCTCAGCGTAGGCATCACGCACTTGCCAGAGAGTGGCGGTATCGGTCAGTGCATATGAAACGTATTCAGACAGCCAGATACTGAGCATCAGTCCGGCAGGATAAAAGAAGAAAAACAGGAGCGAATTTTCCAGTATCCAGGAAAACCATTGAGGAAGTTTCATGAAATGCCTCGTTTAGCAGGTAACGAAATGAGTGTTGAACAGGAGAAACAGACAGCACACCGACCGGCACACAGTGCATGCAGAGCGGTGTCAGCTGAAAGTTGAATTTCAGAAGTTGGGTTTAAAACCGGTGGACACATTCAGGAAGCGCTTCGCCAGGTCATCCTGGGTCATGAAGCCGTAAACCAGCGGCTGGAAGTTGCGGCTGCGCGGGTCAACCAGAAACAGTGCCGGGAAGTGCGTGATACGCATGGCCTGTATCTGCCCGTTGTCCGGGCGACTGTCCGGGAGCGACGGTGCCACCTGCCCGTCAACCGAGACCGGAATAAGGGACAGATGGTTAATCTTCGCAAAATCGGCCACCACACCGGCCATCTGGGCATCGATCGGGTCACTGCCCCGGTAGAAGTAAAACAGCCCGTACTGCTGCCCCATCTTCGCAATCGCCTCCTGACGCTGCTCCTGATCGCGGGACTGTACCAGCGGTGCCATGCTGTTGTAGTGCGGGTACTCCAGGTTGTAGTCCAGCTCCGGGTGCGTCAGCTGCGCGGCGGCAAACGACTGACTGAACATGCTGCTGCGGTCGGTCCAGAACTTCTGCCACTTGAGGTACGTGGCCGTGTTCTCCCGCGTCGGGTACAGGATGGCGCGGTTAAGCGCCTCCATTGTGTACTGACGCAGCACCTTCGCCTGCTCCTGCGCCGTCATTTTGCTCAGGTCCGGCACGCGCGGCTTCTGAGGCTGAGGCTGAACTGGCGGCGGCGCTGGGGCTTTTTTCGGCTCGTTGTACCAGGACCAGCCCGTGAACGGCGCTGCCGGCGTGACAATCTCCTCAGCGAATGCCGGGAGTACCATCAGCATCAGCAACAGGGAAATACAACGGCGCATCATTTTGTGCCTCCTGTCTGTTTCACCTGTGCGGCGATGCGGTCTTTCACCTGCTGCACCATCACCGACGAGTTGGGGACTTTCTGGTTAGCCATCAGGTCCTCGTAGAAGTCAGCGAAGTTGATACGGTCAAAATCGATGCCCTGCAGCTGGGGAACGGTGATGCCGCCGCAGTTGGGGCTGCTGCCGCTGCCGAAACCGACACCCAGCTGATCGCGTCGTCCCTGCTCCTGAATGATGCGCGCCAGCTTGCCGTCAAACACGCAGTACACTTTGCTTTTCTGCACGCACTGGCCGAGGACTTCATGGTCACAGCGTTCGCCCACGCTGACGGTGATTTTCTTCGCTTTTGCTTTGCCCAGCGCCAGCTCATCGTCATTACAGGCGGACAGCCCGGCATCCTGTCCCCAGCCGCTGTCCTTACAGCAGTTGGAGAAGCCCGCAAACGCCTTACGACAGCTCATCGCCTTACCGGTGAAAGCTTTGACATTTATCTGATCGTCCTTCACATCGGCGGCGGCTGAGGCGAGACCGGCCAGTTTCGCCACGGCGGTATCAAACCCGCTGTCACCCGCGCCATCGGTGTCACTGCAGTTCCCGGACTGGCAGAAATACGTCCCGCCGCAGATAAGCCCGGTGGAGGAGAAGTTGCGCTGGCACTCGTAGTTCACCACCTCATGCTCACAGTAAGCGCCGGTGCCGGTCTGGCACTGCGTTCCGGTAACGGTGCAGGCGGGGTTATTCATCAGTGAGGCGCAGGTGCCGTTCGAGCCGGTTTTCTGCAGGTACTGGTCTTCATACTCCCAGCAGTCGCTGTAAACCTGCTGCGTCTCGCCGTCGATTACCACGGGGCGGTTACCGCCGGGCACGGTGCAGACGCTGGAAACCGGCACGGCACCGTTCTTGTCGAAGCCGCAGGTTTCACGCCAGACCACTTTCGGTACGCTGCTGGTTTTTTTCACCCGGATGACCAGGGAAATTTTGAGCTGCACATGCCGGTTCTTGAAGGTCTGGCTGCCTGACCCGGAGTGAATGCTGTGCTGATGTTTTGAGGTGAATGCCACGCCGGCCGTCAGCGTGGCAGGAACCGGGGTGAACGCCACATCCTGCGCGCTGCCCTTGTTGTGCCAGGGGATTTCCGCCCCTAGGACATAAATGGTCATGTAAAAGCGCGGCTTGTTCCCTAACCGGTCTGACCAGGTGTATGTGGCGCGGACAATCTCGCCACTGACGGTCGGCACAATAGTGGCGATGTTCATGCCGTTGATCTCCTGCACCGGCTGCTGACTCATTTCGTACTCCACCGTTTTTGTTTCCCAGGTGGTGCCGCTGCCATCCACCTCAACGGTCGCGCTGCGTTTGCAGCTCTGGTTAACCCACACATCCCGCTCGCAGGTGTATTTGTCGAACACGGATTTCGTGACCGTGCCAGGCTGACACTGCTGCGGATTACCGGTGCCGTTGACGATGTTGTCGGCAGCGCCTTCCGCATTCTTGCCGGCGGTGATGAAGGGGGCTTTCGGGTCAATCACCGGCAGCGGGTTTTTCGTGCCGGCATCGATAACGGCCTGCCCCGCCCCACTGTTCTGCAGCGCCTGCTGGCCTTTACTGTTCAGGCCACCGTCGCCGCCTGACACGCCGCCGTAGTAGCCCGTTTCGGGCGGGCTGGCGGTATAGCCCGGAATGCTGCCCTGCACCGTGCCGGGATTTTTCAGGGACGAGGTGCCCTGTGAGGCCTGTCCCTTACCAAAGCCGGCCCCGGCACTCCATGCATCCTGATTCGCATCCGCACGGACCAGGCCACTGGAAAGCAGCGCCAGAAGAAAAATGACCGGTTTCATCGGGCGGCCTCCAGCAGCTGGCGTGCCGTGGCGGCACAGTCGCCGTCAGACGCCACCTTCTCCAGGGCCTGCTGCAGCGGGAGACTGCCGCGAATGACGTCGTAATGCCCCGGACAGGTGACGACCAGCGCCGGCACGGCGGTGATGTGATAGTCGCTGTACAGCGTCGGGTCTATCTGGACGCCGATGTCCTTGTCCTCTCTGGCCAGCTCAAACATGGCCGCCGCGGTCTGGCGAAAATCATTGTTACGAAGCCCGCGCAGGGTGGCCGGAATGTTCAGGCGGTTAGCATCCTTCAGCATCGGCACCAGGCCTTCGCGCGGCAGCCCCAGGCTGACAAAGTAAATGGCCGGAAAGGTCTTTTTCTCACCTTCAGGATGTTCTGCCGCGATCCCCTGCTGAAGACGCGACATCAGATCCTGCTGCTGCGCCGGCAGCGTCATCGTCTGCCCGGACAGCGTGTCCTTGAAAGCCTGTAAATTATCCTGCTGCTGTTTCATCCACGCCCGGTCACGGGCGGAAACGTCAGCCTGCTCACTGGCTGCGGCGCAATGGCAGAGCACCAGGCTGCCGGCAAGCAGCGCCCGGAAAAGAGTATTTTTCATGGAAGACCTCAGAGAAAGACGCAGTTACGTTTACGCCAGAGGAGATACCCGAAGTTTTTCTTCGACGACGGGGAGTTGTGGGACGTGCCCCAGAGCTGCGTACTGGCCCCGAACGGGTGGCAGTTGGACGCCTCCGGCAGCATGTTCACCATCTGATAGCGCCAGCGCTCTTTGGGAATAATGGGGGACGGGTACTGGTTACAGACGGCGTTGTTGGCACCGATCGAGTTCCAGACCAGCCCTTCCCGGTGCATTTTGAACGCCATGCGCTCGGTCACCAGAACTGACGTCTCCAGCGGTGAAAATTCCCCGGTGGTATACCCGGTCAGGGGATACATCGACCCCTGCGCCCCGGCGCACCAGAACAGCGGCGACAGCGGCAGACCGGCGGACGCGGCAGCGGCATCTGCCGAACAGGCGGCCTGTGCCACCAGGTTGCCGAAAAGCGCGGCTTCCGGGTTAATCAGCATCGAGAGCGTGCTGTCAATCCACAGGGGATCGACCTCGGAGAGGTAGGCGATATCCATGTCCCCGGTCTGCAGGCACCCGATACTGGTGATGATATTCAGCCACCATATCAGCGGGTATTTGTACCAGTGAACATGGTAGAACGCGCCGGCAGCGGGTCTGTCGCTCTGTCCGGCCGTGCCGGTCCCGGTACGCCCCAGATCGATTTTAAATCCGCCCATATTGACCATCACGCCCGGCTCACGGGTGACGTCCGTCATGGCCATCGGCTCCCAGAAGCCAATGGCCAGACCGACGCGATAAAGCACCCCGACCGGGCATATCTGCAGCGGACTGGACGGGTTACTGGTGTCAGGCTGTGGCCCGGAGGCCAGTTTGATGTTACCGAGCGTCATGGGAAACAGACACTTCCAGCACACGTCCGTGATGGGGTTCACCCAGCGCCCTTCCCCGGCATTACTGGCGGACGACACGGGCAGTGCCGTACCAGCCAGGACAATACCGAGCAGAAAGAAGACCGCCCTCAGCCTGCGTCGCATGGCACCTCCCGCCGGCGCAGCCAGATACAGGCGGGACCGTAATCCTCGTCGTCGAATATCGCGCCGGTAAACCAGCCCTCACCTGCAGGTACGGGCGGTGTCCAGTATGAAATATCGGCATTGCGGGCGTATGCCTGCGCCGCCGGCGTGTCTTCGTCAGGATCCAGACAGACCAGCGTGTCCTCCAGGCCGTTGTCCGCCAGCCAGTGGTCATATTCAGCCTGCGGGACACAGTCCCGGTCACGGTAAAATGCAGTCAGTGCGGGGTGGCACCAGTAGCCGTCAGGTGTGCGGACAACCGGCACCGGCCCGACAGATTCAGGAAGGTTCATGTTATGCCTCAGCGGGGTATGCCACGGCCACCGGACGGCGGGAGGGCGGATAAAAGGAGAAGTCAGTCGTTTGGCGCGGCTTCGATAATCAGCTGCTCACGCGTGGTTTTGTCCATCCGGCGCAGCCCGACAATGGCGGCACGGATGACTACAGAGGTTTTGTAGAGCGGGTTTTCGCCGAGGATCTCTTTCAGACAGGCATCGGAATCAGCGTTATGTCTGACGGAAGAGATGATCAATCTGTGTGCCCCGCTCCGTTCAGGGTCTTTAAGCATGGGTCCACCTTTTCAGGCTGTTTTGTACATAGCGTCAGGGACGTGCGCCGTGAAGCCGTAACCGGTATCACCGTTAACTTCAACGTCCTCCGCGCTTCCGCAGTTCATTTTAAAAACCGCCTTCTGCAGCAGGTTTGCCATGGTGCCCCGGTCATCCTGAGCCGTCCCCTGCACGATGATCCGGGCAACAAAACGCCCCGGAGCTGGCGCGGCGTCCTTTATCTCCTGCAGCGCCGGGGGCAGCGCCATCATGCCGGTCTGCGGGAAGAAGCCCGCGCCGCCGGTACAGAGCCGGGTAGTGACAGACCACCGGACGGGTGAGGCGTCATTGCCGGCGATACCACTGTGCTCAAACCCGCCGGTGACCGTCTGTGCTTCAACCGCAAAGAGTGAGCGGTCTTCCCGCCAGGTGCTGCCGATACGTCCCAGCGCCCGGGAGATACTGGCATACGGGACGCCTTCACCGGCCTCCACGTCCAGCATCAGCTGCCAGAACATCGGCGTAGTGGTTTTTCCCGGTGTCGCAACCCGCTGTAAGCGCCAGCCACGCTTGCGCAGGCTTTCGAGCAGCTCTTCCAGCATTCTCTCGCCGTAGCCGCTTTTCTGGCTCTGCCGGACAATGTCCGTCACCATCTCCTCCGTCTGCGCCGGTGCCCAGTATTGTTCCCTGGCACGGACAAGGGCGGCGGCAATCTGCTGCCGGTCTGCGAAGGGCATGGATTGCATCGACAGCGTTCCGGGCAGCTGCCCGGTCTCACTCGTCAGTGCATAACCGGCGTCATCAAGCGCGTGCTCCAGACTTTCCAGCATCCGGAGCATCGAACTGAGGCCACCTTCCTGCCAGAGATAAATGGCCGTGCTGAGATCGGTCAGCGTCTCGTTTTTCGACGCTTCAACAGGGGTGCCATAGCGCCATTGCTTTACTGTTCTTCCCTTTATTACACAAAAATAATAAAGCACTGAATAACCCGCCATGAATATCCCCCACATAATCAGGGGGCGCTGAAAGTTCACATCGGCACCCGCTGCCTGCAACTGTAAAAGGGAGATAGCTGCAATCACGGTCATGCCGACAAGGAAAAGAATTCTCATGCGCGGCTCTCCCGGTGTTTATCAAGAAACGCATTGATCAGAAAGTCCGTGAACCGCTCATCGCGCTTCTCTACTTCCTTGACGATCACGCCGGTGGCGCGCTGCCAGCCCACAAAGGCTTTGGTCACGAGATGACTGGCCCAGCCATCAAGTTCGGGATAAATTTCTTTCAGTTGATTGCCGCTGACACGCAGCGGCTTAGCAGGTACCGGACCGGTACTGCTGTTCGAGTGAGTTACATTCATGTTGTCACCACGGGCAGAAATAAAAGAGGGTTTACAAGAGCGCTGGATTTTTGGTTACCAGGGGAGTCGCCTGAACATATACCCGGCCATAAGCCACAAGGGTACGGCGTACGCCAGAGCATTCATAACGACTGAGAACAGTGCAGGTTGCGAACGCCTGGACACATCTTTTGGTCCCCATCCCCTCACTGTATTCATCTGGAAAATGACCTGTACCTGACAAAGCGTATACGTCAAAAAAAAGAGAAAGGGCTTTGCTGTGATGTCTTTCCAGAGAATGGCAATAGCAACACACTGGATAAGAAACGTAATCACTGAGGCACATATGGACAGCCGCCGGTCTTCTTCCCTGACCGTACCGGCAACGACCCACGCCGGCAGCGGTGTTAACAACAGTGTGTAAGTTATAAGAAGATAACTGCCATTCATTGACTCACCTCCGGTAAACGTATTTCTTCAATCTTCAGAACCCGCCCGTCACGCGTGATACGCACCGGGGTGTGCTCAAACCCGAATTTCGTGGTCAGGACGCCGGCCTGATCGAAGTAGATGCGTTCGTTCAGGGCATCGCTGGTTTCCTTGATGTTTCCCTTCACCAGGATGATTTTGAAATCCGTCGCGCCGCCCAGCTGCTGCTTCATCCAGGCCACCTGCCCGCGGTTGTCGCCGTCGAGAAAGTAGAGCGTCTGGCTGTAAGGCACCCGGTCGAGCGGATTCACCTGATCGCCTTTGCGGGCAATAATGTTGCCCTGCATATCGGTGATGGTTTCGTTGACGGTAAAGGTGGGGTCATAACTGAAGGCGCGGTACTTTTCGGCAGGCGTCAGGCCGGCAACGGGCGGCGGCCTGACGGCGTTACGCTTAACGCGCTCAACCGCCTCGTTGCGCAGCTGGTTCAGCTCACCGCTCTGCTCCATCGACTGCAGGCGCTTCTGGATAAAAACCAGCATGTCCTGCTCCTGCGGCTCAAACACATTCCCCCAGGTACCGAGGTCTTTTGCCCCGGCACCGGCCGTGATGCCCGCCAGGAGCATCACGGCCAGACAGCGGGTCAGGTTCATTTCACCTCCCTGCCAGGAGACTGCATCCGCGCCGCGATATCGTTGCGGATGGCCGTGGTAATGTCAGGCTGCACACTCACCACGGCCGGCTGTACCAGGATCACCGCGTTATGCTTCTGCTGCCACGCGGCCAGGCTGTCGATCATGGCCTGGTTGAAACGACTGACCAGGGCTTTCGCCCTCGCCTCATCGAGTTTCTGCTGCGCAGACTGCTGGATGAAGATGTCCATCGTGCCCTTCATGTCGAACGTCACGACCTGCGGGGTCACCAGTCTGGCCACGCCCCAGGCGATGCCGGTCACAATCAGCAGCGCGCCCGCGCCGCACGCGACCAGCTTCGGCCAGCGCGATGCCATACTGCCCGCCAGCGTCACACCGTCACGCACCACCTCCGCGTCATAAGGTTTGTTATCACTCAAGCTTTTTTCACCCATTCCTCAAGCTCCGCCAGTTCCTGACCATATTTGATGCCTGCCAGCCGGTATGCTGCCTCTTCGGAACTGGCCCCTTTTTTCTGCTCTTCCTGCATGAACGCGAAGTCTTCGCCGCGCGAACTGAACATGGCGCGCGTGACCGGGTCGACAAACAGGCGATGAAACGAACTGCGCTCGCCGATCGTGATCAACAGCGAGCTGTAGCCGGTGTCGATGGCGGGCTGGAAGTACTTGATGACCTCTTTTTCGATTTCAGTGAACTGATCGGGATATTCCGCCAGATACTGTTTGAAGGCCTTTGCATCCTGCAGGAGGGTGATTTTGGTGGAACTGTTGTTCCAGGCCGCTTCCGCCTGCTTACTGGCGGTAAAGTCCTTGATACCCTGGGTGATGGTGATGAATGCGCCACGGTGACGACGCACGGTACGGTAGCCGGTCTCAATAAAGGTGGCAGCGTGCGGGTTAGAGCCCCCGAGCAGTCGCCAGGCCTCATCGATGATGGCCACTTTTTTGATGTTACGCGGGCTGTGATACATCTTTTCCTGAATCGCCAGAATGAGCGAGAACAGGACGGCACTGAGCAGCTTCGGTTTGTTTTCCAGACTGAGCATCTCCAGCACGGCGAAGCGCGTATCTTCGTCGAGCGTCGGCTTCTCGGCGTTGAAGTATTCCCCGTATGAACCCCAGCTGCAGTAGGCTTCCAGCAACAGGGCCAGCTCGGCAAGACGGGCCACAATCGTTGGTCGATCCTGAAACCCGTTGTTGACCTCCGGGCTGGTGAGATAGGCATGGACATCATCAATGCGCGCCCTGTTCCCTTTACTCTCCCATGCCTCGGTCACGGCTTTCTGCAGGATGGCTTCACATACGCCGTCCAGCGCCTCTGTCGGGCTGGCCAGTACGGCAAGAAGCCGTACAATCCCCTCAGCTGAAACCCTGATATCACGGATGTTGGCAAATGGGTTAAAGCGCAGTTCGGCCCCGTCGAGGTAGACGCCCCCGGCCTGCTTACAGTAGTTTTTGTAGCTGTCGCCCATGTCGATGACCCAGCCAAATCCGCCAGAATTCAGGACATCACGCAGTACCCCCTGAACGAGAAACGATTTTCCCGCCCCGGACGTGCCAGTCACCGCAATATTGGAGTTGGTGCTGCCGTTCGCCTCATCAAACATGTCGAAGAAAGCAGTCTGGTTGCGGTAGGTCGGCAGCGGCATGCCGCGCCGTGACAGGTGACGTTCACCCACCACCGGCATCAGGTTGACGGCATTCCAGCTCTTGGCGCGCAGTGTGGCACCGGTGGCTTTCAGGTCTTCCCACATCCCTTCCTGCATCATGAACGGCATGGAGGCCAGCCAGTTACGCATCTGCTGATACTGGATAGTGGTCAGCTCCAGCTCATTTTTACGGAATACGTTAATGGCGGCCAGCTCGCAGGACAGCGCATCTGCGTCATTATCCGGCGTGAACAGGGTGAGGTTAAAATAGTACCGGCACAGGGACACCTCATTGGTGCCCAGCTCCATCTGCATTTTCCGCCATTCTTCCGCCTGTTTTTTCACCCCCGGAAACAGCATGGCGTAGGCCGAGCTGGCTTTTTTGCCGAGATCCATATTCTTGCGCAGCGCCTCGCCCTGGCTCCGGGTCTGCTCTTCCAGCTCGATGGTCCAGGTCAGCATGAAGGGACAGGGGATGCCGAGGTCAGGAAAGCGCAGGTTCTGAAGGTTGTCAGCGCCCTGCCAGAGTGCAAAACGCGTCGGATTTTTGGTCAGCTGCATGTTCACCACGCGACACGATGAGGCCGCCACGCGCGTCTGCCGGACTTCCGTTGCGTTACCGGCGTTATCCCGCATCTGCTTTTCAATGATGGTGTCCGGCAGCGCCAGGCTGATATGCGACGGGCGAACCTTGATATCGATACCCTGATCGACCACCTGACGGTTCATCTCCTCCTCGGTGTTCCACTCATCACCGGCAGGCATGACCTGTTCTGAACGGTAGTTAACAAGTTCACGCATGAGCGAGAGGAAGTCGTTTGCTGTGGTGTTCACTGAGTCGATACGCGCGGCGTTCAGTGACACGCGGATGGTATTGCGGATCTGCTTGAGTTCATCCGTTATTTTCGGGGTGAAGTGACGAGCCTTACGGCCGTACACAATAAATAAGCGGTAATTTCGCAGGTAAAGCGGATACTCCCGTTCATTGGCCAGTCCCTCCACAGCTGATTTTTCCCAGAATGCGCGGGTAATGCGGTTGAGATGTGCGGCCATCGGGCCTTTCCACATGTCGGCGCTGACGCCGTGCGAGATACGCTCCCCGACACACTTGCTGGCGACCATGATGACGGTCACCGGCGTTTTGCGTGGCAGCTTCTTACGCAGCATGTCATCCAGCGCGGCGACCACCTGCTCATTCGCGCCCGGCAGAGGGGCCGCTTCAACGATAAAACCCGCTGAGCCGGCATTGATAAACATGTCGTTAGCGTCATCGTAATAACGCCACGGCAGGGCTGCGGTCAGGGAGGGATAATCCCAGGTCTGCTGCAGGTTGGCTTTCGCCGTCGCGGAGCCATCTTTCTGGCCGCCCTTTTTCAGCAAATCCATCATGCTTTCTAAAAATTCAGACATTAATAATTCCTTTCATTCTGGTGCAATTGGGCTGCGATATCGCCTGGTTGCACCAGGCCTTTCGCAACAAGGGTGTAATACAGCAGGAAGCTTTTACCGGCAGCCGGTTTCCCGGTGCAGATAACGTTGCCGGTCCGGCAGACGCGCCGGGCTGACTTGCGGCTCATTCATCGCCCTCCCCGATAACGCGGAACCCCTCATCCCAGTGAGATTTGTTTTTCACAAACTCCACGACGGCGGGCTGATGAAAGTTGTCGTCGGTGTCGACCCACGGGGCAATCCACAGTCGCTGTGTGGCGTCGGGGATACGCTGCGCGGTCACGCGCCCTGCGCCGCTGACAGAGCTCGCCGGCGACACATACGATGTTGTCTGTGCAGTCGGGCCGGTCAGGGTGCTGCGTACCGGTGACGATACGGTGGCGATCGGGCGCGGGGCGATGACACCGGTTGCTGCGACAGATACGGGGCGGGAAGAACTGACCGCCGGTGCCGTGTTACGCAGTGCCGGCAGGGTTTCACCCGCAGGCTTTTTTACGGCAGCGTCCTGACCGATGTCGTTAATGCTTTTTCCCTTTGCGGCCAGGGCATTGGCCTCAGCGGTGGTCAGGCATTTATCGGTGGCGGTGGCATTACAGTCGAAATCTGAATTCATACCGGCGCAGCCGGTCAGCGCGCTGCACAGCAGTGCAGCACCCAGTAATTTATGCATGGATGACTCCGGGTTAAGAAAATGGGTAAGAAAGTGCAGTTATAAAGTGGCGGTCAAAGACTGACTTTTGCGAGGTACGCGACGCCACAGAGAAGCGGAAAACTGTAAACACCGAGAAAAGCGATAAGGACCCATTCCGCAGGGGGCCACGAGAACGTCCAGTCAAAATACAGTTTCATGAGCCAGACACACGCTAAGGCAACCCAGGGGATGACTGTTGCCAATACCGCCCCGACCGATAAATCCCTTTTCCTGTCGCTGAGATGTATCGCCATACTCACCAGCCAGATAACCGTAATGGCCAGCGCGACCCGCCAGAATGACCAGTAAAACCCTGCCAGACCTTTGTGTATCTGCATGGCATACACTGTGAGGCCAAAGGCGTAACTCAGTACCGCCAGCCAGAGCCACTGCATGGCGAAGCCGGCTTTTTTAATTAAGCTCATGATGAGAATACCCCTCCAGTGGATTGACACTGCAGGAACAGCACTGCAGCGGCGTTATGAAGTCAGGCTGAGCAGCCTCGCTTTTAGTGGCGCTGACCATCAGCACAAGGGAGACGAGCAGGGCCAGCGTAACGAGCATCAGGGTGTGCATTGCATAACGATTCATGGCAACTGCTCATCCTCTTGCTCTGCCTTATCCGGGGTGTTCTCCAGGAAATGCGGCAGTGGTTTGTCTGTTTGCCGGAAGACAACCCTGTACTCGTCGTCATACCAGGTTCGCAGGTCGTCCTTTTCAATGCCGCCTTTACTTTTGACAGCCTCCTGAAGGCATCGCCAGGCAGAATGGTTGCAGGGCTGGTACACGGCCAGTTTTCTGTCTATCGCACCAGGCCAGTCGTCTTCTGCCCATCCGGGCAGAAGTTTCCTGCAAAAATATGCGATAAGCCCGGCGCAGATGAAGAAGCCAGCAATTAAAGCCCCGGCGGAAAGGTAAAACAGTAAAGCAACCGGGGTCATCACCGCGAAAAGCAACATCAGGACAACCACATAAAATGCCGCTCTGCGGAGTGTAAAGCGACCATGCTCCCACAACTGGATATCCATGCCGATTTTGCGGAGCTGCTTTCTGCTTTGTGTTTTGCTCATGTTTTCACCGTTGCCTTATCCGGCGTATTCGCCTGAGTCTGCGGCGTTGTTTTTTCCGGGTGAAAGACGGTCATGCATTCGCTTTCATACCAGGTCCGCAGGTCGACCGGGTCCATGCGCCATTTCCGTTCAATGGTCTCCTGAAAGTGCTGCCAGGCTGCCTTGTTACGGGGCCGGTAGTGAGACAGTCGCCGGCGTATCGCCCGGGGCCAGTTATCATTCCGCCATCCCGGAATAAGGAACATGACGCCTGTCGCTGCTCCGATAACCATCCCTAAAAGCACAGGGATATGCTCGTTCCCCGCCGCGACTGCCATGACAATCACAAAGAGCACCACATAAAAACTCACCTGGCGGGGGGTAAAGGCGTTGCGCTCCCATTTCTGAATATCACTGCCAGTCTTGCGAAGGATCGTGATGTTGTAGTCATCATTCATGCTTTTGGCCTCAGTTAATGGTGTCACCCATCTTCAGGCCACGCGCCTGCCGCATGACTTCA
Organism: Kosakonia cowanii JCM 10956 = DSM 18146; assembly: GCF_001975225.1. Lineage (NCBI taxonomy): Bacteria > Pseudomonadati > Pseudomonadota > Gammaproteobacteria > Enterobacterales > Enterobacteriaceae > Kosakonia > Kosakonia cowanii. Next base: position 67,282 of record NZ_CP019446.1, read on the forward strand.
TCCGGATCGATGTTGCCGACAGAGGTCGTGGAGGTTGAGGACGCCGGGACAGCCTGGGCAGTGTTTCCGCTGACGGCATTCTGTGCTGTCTGGCCGGCTTTCTGTGCTTCGGCCAGGACTTTCGCTTCTTCCATATCCTGACGGGTTTCGAGCTGGAAGCCCTTCTGGAACACCACGGTGACCGCATTACCCGCACCGATATCGATGATGGGGTGATACTGCTCGGCGCGCTTAATCCAGTACTGGCTCAGCGTTTCAGCTGCTTTGCTTCCCCCGCCGCCCAGGCCCTGCCCAAACACATCCCCGGCGCTGACGTTCGCGGTTGCCCCCAGTCCGACAGATGGCGTGGCAGCTGACTTGACGCCCTCGCCAATTCCTGACAGGAATCCGGCCGCGCCGGCATACCCGATGATTTTGCCGTTACGCATGACGGGTGTGCCCTTGATGCCATACTTGCCCTGCCAGCTGACATGGCCTTCGAATTCCATGTCGATATCCTTACCGTTTTTCAGGTTGCAGGCGATGGAGCGTGTCCGCACGTTACCGCGCTCACTGGAGATATCCCCCCATGCCTCACCCACGATAAAGCAGCCGTTCAGGTCGTACTGTTTGTTGTTCGGCATGGTGGTTTTGCCCAGCAGGCGGATGGTCACGGGTCTTGAGTCCTGCTGGCCGGTGACGCTGGCGTTGGCGTCAACACCTTCAATCAGCACGGCTTCCGAGAAGGAGCCGGACGATATCCAGGGCAGCTTTGTGGCTTTCTTTTTCAGGCTTTCATAATTAAATGACGTTTTCTGCATTCCCCCGCTCATGCGATTACCACTGCCGCCCGGATAGAATCCGGCGCCCTGCGTGGTGGCGGGACCGGTGGCGGCCGGTGTGCCTGTCGCAGGGGTTACAGTGTACTGGGGGAGTCTGGCCTGACCGGCAGCAACGGGACCCGGCAGTGGTGTGCCGTCTGCGGCAGCAGGTGGTGTCTGCTGGCCGGAGGGCTGTCCGTTGCTGCCGGTGGCACCCGGCTTCGTCTGCATCTGCTCGCTGAGTCGCTGGATTTCAGCGTCCTTCTTCTGCAGTTGCTGGCTGAAAGTGGTTTTGCTCTGCTCAAATGACTGCGCGAGCTGGGCCAGCTGCGCTTCGAGTGCGGACGTTCTGGCCTGCTGTTGTGCCATCGCAGACTGGTTGACCTGCTCATCAAAAGTGGCGGTGACGACGCCGGTCATGTTGGGCGCGGGCGCGTTCTGCGCCTGCTGTGCTTTGTTATCCTCGGTGCCGAAGGTCAGCACCAGGGCAGTGGTGACGCCGGCAGCGGCCAGGACGCCGATGAGTATGGCGAGCTGTGTGCGGCGGGTTTTCACATTGAGGTTCATGCGCGCGGCTCTCCGTCATAAGAGAACACCACCCACACATACCCTTGCCCGTTCGCGTAAAGCTGGTTCTGCGACAGCATCACGGCCCGGACGCCCTTGCGCCAGAAGTCACGCTCGCGCAACTGCGTGGTGACCACGCCGGGGTTTGTCATGCGAAACCGCACAACGCGCAGGTGGGAGCCGGTGAACTGGCGCTCCGGGGTCAGCCTGACGGTGACAGCCGGGTTATAGGCCGGCATGCGGCTGACGGGTAACTCTTTATATCCTTCCGGCACATCGCCGAGGGCGATGGTACGGGAGAGGCTGACGAGGGTTTTTTCATAGCTCTGCCCTTCTTCCCACGCTTTAGCATCCTCATTGGCGACTTTTGGTGCGGTGAGCGGGGTGAAGTGCAGTGTCTTACCCGTGCCGGGTTTCGGTGTGACGTTGAGGCTCAGCGCCGCACCGCCGGCAGTCTGGATGAATATCGTGAAATTCTGACCGACGAGTGGCGAGAGCAGTAATGCGCCATCGGCAGTGTGGTCCTGGTCGTAGGCACCTGTAGGCCCGCTGATGCTGGTCACCAGTTCCCCGTCAATGATGATTTTGTTGGGGTTGGTGTTACTGAGATTAACGCTGAATGATGCGTCATTCTCAAACGGTATGGCGACGGGTCCGGTGGCGGCCCGAAGGCCGCCTGTGAACATGACCGTTGCCATTAACACAGCAGCAGCTGCCGGTGAAAAACGCTTTTTCATGGGCAGTCCTGATTCAGTTAGTGGTGACCGGCATGAGTTCGGACATTTCATCGAGGTTGATGATGCCGTTCTCATAACGCATCCGGAGCCGGTAAGTGCGTGCCTGCTCCTTCAGTTCGGTGGTGATATTGCCGTTGGTGGTTGAGGGGTGGAGTACGACGTCTGCGTCAATCACGCCGGGGCTGACCATGCGCAGTGCGCGGACATCGTAACGCCAGGTGAGGCCTCCTTTTTTAATGCGGTCAGCTTCCACATCGAGCGCTTTTTTCAGTGCGTCGCGGCTCTGCGCGGGCACATAGTTGAGCAGCATCTTTTGCTGGCTGTCGATGTTCTCAGGGCTGACGTTCAGCCTGAGATACAGGAATGACGTGGCGAACATATTCATGCCTGCGGTATCGGCAGATGAGGCATCGGAGCTGAAAGGCTGGTTGTAAGACATGGGCGTGGTGATGGTTCTTTGCGTGCTGTAAAAGTGCCACGCAAGAGAGCTGCTCAGAATCGTTGCAGTGGTACATAAAACAGCGAAACTGCCCATCCCGATAAAGGCGAGTCGCAGGTATTTATCCCGGCTTCGCTTGATATCCATTTTCACTTATTCACGCCCTCCAGTGACGGAAACCTGAGTCAGGAATTGACCGGAAGGTCACCCTGAAAATAAAGGTGGGCAGGTGCCAGTAACAGAAATTCAGTAACCAGAACGAGCCCTGCCCTTTTTTCAGATACCTGACTATTAACCACAGCACGCCCGAAACTATCCCCAGGGCGGTCGACATATTGCAGACGATACCCAGTAAGGTCAGGGGAGCAATAACGAGGAGTTCGTCGAGGGGGAGACCGAAGAATCGGGCCTGCTGATTGAGGGTTTCCGGGAAGTAATATTTATCATCTTCCCCGTTCATTTTTAGCCTGCGATGGCGAAGCCCATGCGGGTAAAAATAATGACGATGACGAGACCGAGAAATACCAGAGGGGAGCGGGCTTTAATGTACAGGAATAAAGCGATAAAGATTTCCGCGTAGTAGAAATATTTCTCAAGTGACGACCCGTGACCGAAAGTGCTGGAAACGGTAGAAGACTGTGAGGCCAGTAAATCAGTGCTACCCGCAAATGCGTAATTGCAGGCCAGAAGAGAAAGGAGAATTAATCCTCCGTTTTTTAAATACTTTCTCATCTGAATATTTTCACGGGCTTTGCGAAATAAAGACGCTACCGCCCATCCCTTTGTGACCTTAAGGGCATTGTCCTCAGTGAACATGCTTGTTTCTCCGGAAGTAAACAAAATGTGTTTGCGTAAGTGCTTGTTTACGCGGGCATAAGTATCTCATGACCCTAAAAAAAAAAAACTGTGAGCTACGTCACACTTTTCAACATCATTAGGAATTATCTGAGCAGTGGCGCAACATATCCTGAGTCATGCAGGTATGACGCCTGTGATGTCAGGGATCTATGAATATGAAAGTAAAAGAGAATCTGTGGGAAAAGCGTGGCCGCCCACGGAAGTTCACTGCGGGCGAAACAGTGGAGTGGCGACTGCGTGCACCGGACAATCTGCTGATGGAACTGCGGGTGTGTGCACGAATTAGTGAGAGGAGTGTTAACGATGAAATTATCGCGCGGTTGCTTATTTCACTGAATTATCAGCCGCATGTACCTGTTATTAAAACAGTTGAGGGGGAAAGGTTAATTTCGCTGGCAGTGAAGTTTGAAGAGTGGCTGTGTGATTTATTAAGCAATGGTAATGAAGATGAAAATGAAAACAGAAAGGAAAAGGCGCGCGATGAGCCTGCCTGGATGTGGCGTGAAGGTGTGCGGGTGTTAATTCCCGGAAAGACGTCAGGCTACAGCATGCGCATTCCTGAAAATCTTGCCTCTGAAATAAGAATTATGGCGCGGGTGCATAAACGCAGCCTGAATGATGAAATGCTGACAAGGTTGATGAATTCTATGGGTTATTTAACCGAGCGTCTTCTCGACCAGAACGAGGATGTGCAGGCGCTTAAAGTGCTGTGCATGGCATTTGAGTGGTATCTCAGGGAGAAATTATCGGAAGCGGAGGATGTGCCGCTTCCGTGGAATAAACCGGAGTAACCGTGACGGGTCTGGCCGGCGGCTTAGCCGGTCAGGTTGTTATTCTTCTTTGGTCAGAAAATGGTGAGCTTCGGTTGCTGACTCGGCCTGATTAATTGCTGAAATGCTCTGATTAATCAGGTCTTCAAGGCTAATTTGCGCGTCATTTCCTTTGTTCTGTACGTACATCTCACAAACCAGCGCGGTAAGAATCATAATACCCTCACGGGTGCCGCTGGCTTTCATTATCAGGTCGCGCCGGTAGCCCTCGAGATCGAACTTCGGCCCGTCTGAATCATTGTTTTTATAAACCAGAAGCCCGAGACGAATAAGTTCATTGCAGGTTGAAGACACGCTGACTTCTGCCGGGGACGCGCCGTTATTTAATTCTTTCTGAACAATATCACGCACTTCCCGCTCAATTTTATCTTTCAGGTAAACGCCTATTCTTCCCATATTAATTCCTGAGTTTCGGTAGTGTCGCAGGCGACACTACGGAGCAATGTCTGATGTTAAAAGCCGGTGGTTATGCAATGGCTGTGTGCTGGCAGAAAAAACCGATTCCGGCGGGAATCTGGTTTATACAGGTGTTCGTAAGCAGCACTAATGCAGCATTAGTGTGACACTGTGCGATATCTATCGCAATGGTTTTAAAGAATATCCACATTCCTGCGATAAACCTGCGACATACCGACACTAACAGGTAATACAATCCTCCGATATATGTATCCTGAACCTCCGACATTATAGTGTCGGATTGTACGATACTTTTGGTTTTACTCTAAAATCCGCACAATTTTACAGGTACAACTACCTGATTCAAAAGGAAAAACCTGCAAGACGAAGTCTTGCGTGGGGTGTCATGTTTTATATGTTTGCAAAGAGCGGCCAATAATAAGCGACACCAGAGCCTCTTTAATATCAGAGACTAACTCCGGGCACGTACCCGCAGCGCTCTCTGCGCGTTTGTAAGAGCGGGTATTGATTTAAATGATCGGCGGGGGTATTTTTTATTGCGCTGCTCCAGCGACATTCCACGCGCGCAAAACGCAAAGGTTATAAATATGAATAAATTCGGTCTCATTCTGCTCTGCGTCTCAATGTCCTGCAGCGCAGCACCGCAAATGTGTTTCGACCAGGCAGGGCGGGATTACCAAATCGACCCGCTGCTGCTGATGTCAATTTCTATCAGGGAAAGCCGACTGCGGCCCGCTGCTGTTAATAAAGCGAACAATGACGGTTCGGAGGATGTATGCGGGATGCAGATAAACAGTTCGCATTACGGGAAACTGAAAAAGTTTAATATTACGCGGGCGGATCTGCTTAATGATCCTTGCGTGTGCGTTTACACCGGCGGATGGGTTCTTGCGCATAACTTCAGGTCATACGGAAAAAACTGGGACAGCGTGGGAATGTATAATACCGGGCCGTCGAAAAACCTGATCAAACAGCGACGGGCCTACGCCGAGGATATCAGAAATATTTACCGCATTCTGCTGGCCAGAAAATCCATACTTGAACAACGTTCTGCACCTGACGAAGAATCGCAGCTGACGGCAAAAATAACGCCGCAGCCGCTGAGAGACTGATATAAAAAAACCCGGTTAACCGGGTTTTTTATTCAGCTTTTCAGCCGGGCAAACTCTTCCGCCATTTTCCACAGCGCCTGGTTAAGTTTGATGTCGCCATCAATCCCGGTCACCGGTCGCGTCGTGGTTTTTTTTCCTTTCGCCGTTCTGCCACGCACGCCACCTTTGATCAGATTCTCCTGCACAATATTAAATGACGTCCACAAATCGGTTTCTTTGTCATACCAGGCGCGGGGCTGAATTATCTGCTCCGGAGTGACCGGCGATTTATCCTCGCCATATTTATATTCCAGCGCCATCGCGCCGAGCAGGCGACGTTCGGCGCTGTCGAGCTGGATGCTTTTCATTTTTTCCATATTGTCGGCGACGGCATCGAACACGCCCAGTACCTCATATGCCCCCTCGATAACCTGCGAAACAATATCCCCTTTGTGGGGCACGTTAATTTCGCCGAACGATTTCCAGCACACCAGGCCATTTGTGCAGACCTGACGGAAAATACCGGGGATCATTTTATAACTGCTGGAGCCATCATGGCTGTTCAGCAAAACAATTTCCGGCACCTCTGACCCGCTGCCGTTATTTCCGCGACGCAGGCGAATCATGTGTTTTGTAAAGTCCCGGCGCTCCGGATCGCGTACCCGTGACTGCCCGGCATAATACGGCTCGAATCCTTCCTCACGCAATTTATCCAGCAGAGTAATGGTCGGAATATAGGTGTAGCGTTCAGAGCGCGACTCATGTTTTTCAACCGAAAACGCGCTCGGCACGACACGCAGTAATTCATCGTTCGTTAACGGGCGGGTATTACGCATCGTGTTCGGGGCAGCGTAACGGGTGGATAAACGGATCATGATTATTCTCCTTTCAGGATGGTAATAAACGGTAAAAGTTATCCAGTGGCAGAGCAGCCGCGACCGGGATATTTTTCAGAAGCCACACGGCGTAATAATCCGGGGCGCATTCCACAAATACATTCAGCTCAACAGCACCAGGGGGAACAGAGAACACCTCCGGCTGCTGTTCATCGCACGCAGCGGAAACCACCCAGTCAAACAAATCCAGGATCTGACTGTCTGTCAGGTTTTGATCATATCTTCCGGCGGTTTCTCCTCCGGCGGTCTTGCCGTTGACGTTTCGTGTGCGCATTCTGGTTTTCTCCTGTGGTGATGGTTAATCCATCTCCCTGGCTGGTACTCTCGCGGCAAAGGGCAAAGGAGCGACGGCGCGGGAGGAAGGAGGGGGGCGGAGACAACAGTTTTTGCGGCCCTTCGCAAAAAGTTTTGGCGGAGTGCATTTCACCCCCCGGATGACGACCCGGCGGTGCTACAGCCAGCCCTCCGCGTGAGTGCCGGCAAGGGGGGGGCATCACCACGCTGAGAGAATGCGCGCACCCGACACGGCGGAACGGCGTGGCGACCTTAAAGCCCCGGCAACGCCGGGGCGGTGGACGCGGCGCGACCGGTACGGTCGCAGCAAGCGGTGCCCCTGACCTTCTCCATCGGACCCTAGCGAAGCCCGAAACCCGAAGGGGTTCGGCCGGAGACTGGAGCCCGCCTGCGGGCGACGGGCGGAGTAGGGCCGACGACCCGGCCGGTACGGACGGGGAGCCGAAGGTGGCCTGCCCTTGCCCTTGATTTTGAAGTTGATTTTTATTTTGTTGCCAGAACCAACCGGCAATGGTGAGCAGCCCAGGCTAATCCTGCGCAACTCCCACATAGGCAGCAGAACACAGGAGTAGATGAGCGTGAGGAGGCGGAGGGTGGTATGCGGGTACGCCGCAGGCGTTCCCGCTCTGCCCGGTTCCCCGGAGGGGAACGCCCTTCCCGGCTTTTGCCGTTCCGGGCACGGACTCAGAAATCGTCTTCCTCTTCAGCATCAAAGTGAAATTCAGCGACCCTGAGCAGTTCCGGCAGACCGTTACCTGCCGGGGAGATGATCCCCACCTGGTGGCACAGGTGCATCATACTTGCCATGAAATCGACGATCACGCTTCCCACCGGCTCGCCATCTTCAGCCATGCCGGTGCGTTGCGCGAACAGCCACAGCGCTTCGGCTGCCAGGCTGACGCGTTGTCGGTTGTCGTGTATCACCACGGGAAACTCCGCGATCGGCAGCTGTGCCGCCAGCGCTTCCAGCTCTGTCGCCGGAACTGTCTCAGCCGCAGTGTGATCCGGGGCTGTATCATTCAGTCTGTCTTTCACCGCTATTCTCCCTTTCAGTGGCAGGCCACCCCCGCAGGGGTGGCCGCCTCCCTTATGCCAGTCCCAGCGCCGGATAAACGCTGCTGCCATTATCTGCGTCCGCAGACGCCCCCAGACCGGAGTGAACCGTGGTCATAAACTCCTGCCATCGCGCAAAAGGCATGGCGGGAATGTGCGCGGGCTTTCCTGCGCGCAGGGCGTTTACAAACGTCCTCGCATGTGCGACAGTTTGCGGGTCAAATTTCATGGATACTACCTCCTGGTTTTTGATGAGGGCGGCACCTTGACCGTGCTGCCCGTTGATTAAGCAGGGCTTTGCCCTGCTTTTTTAATGCCCGGAATTCGCTGAATCCCCGGCAAAAAGCGTGCTGACGAGACTTTCTCTGATCTGCTCCGGCGTCAGCGTGTCCAGATCGCGGCACTCGAAGAAGCGCCCACGGAAGCGGGCAAAAATGCTGGTCACATCCCCGCCATACCGTTCCGAAGACTTGAACGACTCACACTCACCGCTGCGGTGCCAGTCCATCGGCGGCAGCACCTCCAGCTGGTCGATGTACCGCGCCTCGCTGATTTCGCACCAGGGCTGCCGGTAACCGTCATTCTCACGTTTCAGTGCATCCACGGTGGGGATCAGCTCCATATCGGGCATCTCCTCGCGCATCTGTGCCAGGGTCTGGCCGCCGAATGCCGAACGCCATTCCCCGCCTGACTGCACCGCGTAAGCCCAGATGCGCGACCGCGATACCTGAAAGAAAGCCATTTCGGTGGGTCTGAGTGCTGCTTCAAGTGCTGACATTTTTCCTCCTGGTGGCAGCCTGTAGCCGCCATTTCGTTGTGTATCTGCTGCCCGGACGGGCAGCGTGGTAATGCAGAGCGAATCAGTAGTTTTCTTCGTTAATCTCTTCCAGCTTCGCTTCAAATGCCCGCTCACTTCTGTCATACGCATCGTCAGAAATATTGAAACCTGACGCCGCTGCGGCATCGTAGAAGGCCGGGCGGTGTGACAGCGGCAGTGAATTCGCGTATGAGCACGCCCTGTCCAGAAAGAAAAACTCATAAATTTCATGATGCTGTCCACACCCCTTGCTGGCAGCCTTTGAAAAAGCGTCAAGGAGTGACTTCACAGAGATGACGTCATGCTCACCTGAAGAATTGAGGTTTCTGACGAAGCCATCGCTGCGCAGGGCACTCTCCCACCACTCAGCTGAGGCATAAACAGGACGGTTTTCGCCCCCCATCTTCCTGGAAGATTTAATCGTGGCGGTTCTGACGTTGACGTTTTGTGTGTGCATTCTTTATTTCTCCTCGTTGATGGTTAAGTCCATCTCCCTGGTGAGTTCATCGCGGCAAGGGCAAAGGAGCGACGGCGAAGGGAGGAAGGAAGGGGGCGGAGACAAAAGTTTTTGCGGCCGTTCGCAAAAAGTTTTGGCGGAGTGCATTTCACCCCCTGGATGACGACCCGACGGTGCTACAGCCAGCCCTCCGCGAAGAACGGCCAGGGAGACGGGCATCAACGCGCTGACAGAATGCACACACCCGACACGGCGGAACGGCGTGGCGACTTTAAAGCCCCGGCAGCGCCGGGGCGGTGGACGCGGCGCGACCGGACCGGTCGCAGCAGGCGGTGCCCCTGACCTTCTCCATCGGACCCTGGCGGCAGCCCGAAACCCGCAGGGGTTCGGCGGAGACCGGCGCCCGCCTGCGGGCGACAGTCGGAGCAGGGCCGACGACCCGGCCGGTACGGACGGGGAGCCGAAGGTGGCCAGTCCCTGCCCTTCCCCTTGCCCTTGTCCTTGTCCTTGCCACTGATACTGACTTCCAGGCCCCGGCGTCACCCGTCATAGTGTCTGCAGCCCTTATCCTGCGTGGCTCAGCTTGTCCGGCACCTGCCAGCGATCAGCAGCCTTTTCACAGGCGCTCATACCGCTCACCACATCCCTCAGCACGTTCAGTACTGACCAGAGCGGTTCATGCCGGTGCCATTCCAGCTCTGCCAGAGACGAAAAACGTTTCTGCCACTGCCAGAACTGTTCCGCCAGCTCGTACTCACGCAATTCATCAGACCAGCGCGTGTACCACGCCCCCACGTTCTCCGGTGACCGGAAGTTCAGCTCTGTCCGGGCCTGCGCGACCAGACTCTGGTGCAGAATTTCCTCCCGGCAGAGGCATTTATTTTCACGCCGGATCGCTTTATGCAGATGCAGTTTCCCGCGCTGATCCTTCCGGGATGCATTCCGGAACACCACGTCCGGGAACAGACATTCCTGCACCGTTGCCGGCAGCGGCGAGTGGCAGTGCTCACCCCGGCTGACCAGCAGGACTTCGAGCGCCTCCTCAAGCCTGCGCAGGGACCAGATTTTAACGTGCGGATCCCAGCCCAGCCCCGGAATGGCCTGAGCGGTGCGGCTGCTGAGACGACTTTCGCCGGTCAGCAGGCGCATGAATGCGCGTGCATGCGGGTTGTCTTCCGGCAGGCGCCTGCGGTTCTCGCGGCGCAGCTCGACCTCTGCCACCGCCTGCAGCGCAGCCTGGCGTGCCGGGTTCAGGGTAACGAGCGCGAGACTGGCGGGGATCATGACATCACCTCCGCATTCATCAGTTCAGCGATGGTGGCCGCAGAGCAGTTAAAACGGTGCAGTCCGGCAACCTGCGCCAGCAGGGCGCTGACGGCCACCGGGTCATGCCTGTCGCGCTGCGACAGGATCCTTACCAGCCCCCCGTCTGCCGCCAGCAGGAACAGTGTCCAGGCCGGGAGCATTTCACCGGGGCTGCACAGGCAGAGAAAGTAACGGTCCGACCGGTCCGGGGCGAAGCGCAACTGGACAGGAAACTGGCCGCCGAACTCACCGCGGTATTCGGCATTCACGCGCCAGCCTGGCGGAACCGGGATGGTGTTCATCACGGCGTCGCTCAGCTGGCGACGTTCTTCATCACCACTTTCCCGGACGGCTTCCAGCTCCGCGGGGATCATGCTGTTGAGGACTGCGGGGGTATATTTCATGCTCATGGTCGTTTTCCCGGTTGCCCCGGCGGGGCAACCGTCTCCTGGTTATGCGGCGTTGTGGTCAGCAGTGTCGTCAGCGGTGTCGTTCAGCGTCGCCGGAACATCCGGCTGCGGGCGGGTCATCCAGTCCGGCACCCAGCGGGTTTCCGCGAGGGTGGCGGCAGCCAGCTTCGCGGCCTCGCCTTTTTTCAGCTTCATCGCCTCGCGGGCGCGGTCCTGATGCCCGGCCTCTGCCAGCGCGTCGCCGATCTGATCCTTGCTGATGCTGCCAAAGTAGTCCGCATCCGGCTGCCACCAGTCGCGCAGGTCGAAGTCCAGCGCGGATTCAAGGGTCTCCAGACTGCTGTCGCCGGTGCGTCCGTACTGCCGTTCCTGCACCCCGTTGATACCGGATGCCACGCAGTAGCTCAGGAGGGTATGAAGCTGCTCTGTGGAGAGATCCAGCATGGTGCGAAAATCCGTTTCCCACAGCGGCGGCAGGGTCAGCAGCAGCGCCCCCTTCATGTCCTGCATCACGCGCCAGCCAGCGCCCTGCTTACCTGACGGCGCATCTGACGTGAGGGACCAGGTGCAGTCGCGGATGCTGACACCGAGGGGAGCCTGAACCCTGCCCCCGATCCTGCCGAAGACGTTACGGCAGAGCGTCCAGGTCAGCAGGGCCAGCGCCACATGCGGTCTGCCGGACAGTGCAGCCTGCACCGCCAGGGTACGTTCGGAGGACATGGCCCGGACCAGTTTCTCGGAGAAGGCATCTGCCGGGATGCCGGGGGTTCTGATGGTGATCACGCGGTCTGTCGCAGGGTCTGTTGCCGGGAGTTCGTCTTCTTCAGCCCCGTTTTCCTGAGCAGGCTCGACGCGTTTTACGCCACGCTGAATGCAGAAGCCGCCGGATTCAAAGGAGACCACCACGCCGTGTGCCGCCTTATAGGCCGGGGTGAAAAGTCGCGCGCGCGCCGCACTCTCAATATCCTCGATACGCTGCTGAAGCGCGTTTTCGTCCTCTTCGGTTTCGCTCTCCAGTAACTTCTGCTCAAGACCGACCACCGTGGCCCTTTCCTCGTCAGTCAGTTCAGGCTCAGGCAGACACACGCGCAGGGTCTGTGCATCACGGAGCGTGATTTCATCCATCCGGCTTTCACTCCATGCCCAGCCCTCTTCGCGCTGAAGTCGCGCCGCCTCGGCAGCCAGTTTGTCGAGCAGCAGCCGCTGCGTCAGGAGGCGATCAGCAAACCCCTGGCCTTCGTCACTGAACAGGTCACGATCAACCACCCCTCCGGCCGCCACGTAGGCGTCCTCCCCGACGAACCGGAACGCGGCAGAAGCCATGTCCATTTTGATGCTGTTCACCTGCCCCTTCAGCCACCCTGCCGACGGCATACCGCTACCAAAAGCCTCTTTCGCACTGTTCCAGATGTCCACCTGGCGGGCATGATCATGTTCAAGTGTCATCACCTGACACAGCTCCAGGGTAATGCGGTCGTGCATCAGTTCCTCAATCAGCGCCGGGGCGAGATTCGCCAGGCTGAGGATGCGCTGGACGTGACGGGCAGTGAAGCCAAAGAGATCGCCGATCTGCGCCGGGGTGGATCCCTGCTCTGCCATCCTGCGGAACCCGGTCACCTGCTCTGCCGGGTGCATTTTGCGGCTTTTTTCGTTTTCAGCCATCGAGGCCGCGACCGCCAGATGCGCCGGGATACGTTTGACCGGGACGAACGGCTCATCAGCCCCGGTGAAGCCTTCCGCGACGAGTACACCCGTCGCGCGGGTGCGCCCGCTGCCGCACACCACACCGAGCAGGCCGTCCGGATGGTCGACAACGACCAGGTTATGCAGGAACCCCAGCGCCTTAATGCTGGCGGCATACCCGGCGATTTCCTCGTCGGTATGGGGCACGATGCGGACGTTATAGTCCGAACGGGTCAGGCGGGAATACGGCACGTATTCCACGGGTGCCTGTTGCAGGGCGGCCTCAACGGCTGCCGGCGCGGCGGCGGCTTTTTTCGTACGGGCTTTGCGTGTGGCGGGTTTCGCCGTAGTATGGGTGGTGACCATTATTGTTACCTCTTCAGTTGCGGTGGTGGTTATGCCGTGGCCGGATATCCCCCTCCGGTCACGGCGCTTAATCAGTCGTGGTTTCGCTGCACATCGCGCAGCCGGTTTTCAAGCGTGGCCAGAAACGCCGGCTCAAAAGACCATGCATGCCAGACAAGGCGGCCAAACTGGCGTATCTCGACCTGTACATCCCCGCGTGATGATGCCCGTGCGGTAAAGACGGTCACGCCGTCCTGTAACCGGCGATACCGGGCGATCAGCGCCTTCGCCTGTAAAGCGATGTCTTCCTGCATGTTTTGATCACATCTTCCGGCGGTTTCTCCTCCGGCGGTCTTGCCGTTGACGTTTCGTGTGCGCATTCTGGTTTTCTCCTGTGGTGATGGTTACTCCATCTCCCTGGCTGGTACTCTCGCGGCAAAGGGCAAGGGAGCGACGGCAGACGAATGCACGCACGGGTGTCGGCAAAGCCGCAGCGCAAGCGAGCCGGATTTTCGGCGAGTGCGAACGGGTGCAGACGACAGCGCCAGGGGCGCGGCCCTTGCGGGCAGGCGGATGACGGTGCTACAGACAGCCCTCCGCGTGAGTGCCGGCAAGGGGGTGGCATCACCACGCTGAGAGAATGCGCGCACCCGACACGGCGGAACGACGTGGCGACTTTAAAGCACCGGCAACGCCGGGGCGGTGGACGCGGCGCGACCGGTACGGTCGCAGCAGGCGGTGCCCCTGACCTTCTCCATCGGACCCTGGCGAAGCCCGAAACCCGCAGGGGTTCGGCCGGAGACCGGAGCCCGCCTGCGGGCGACAGTCGGAGCAGGGCCGACGACCCGGCCGGTACGGACGGGGAGCCGAAGGTGGCCTGTTCCGTATCCTCTTTTGTTTTTCCGGTGTCCGGTTTTTACCCGCGCAGTTGCTGCACAACTTCACTTTCTCGTTCACCCGCACCCGCACCCGCACCCGCACCCGCACCCGCACCCGCACCCGCACCCGCAGGATGAAAATCTTTTTGCTGAAGATGGCCAGACTTTTTTTGCCGGAAGAGAGGCTCGGGACAGGGAGGCGCTGCGCCGCAGGCGCGGGGCCTCCCTTCCCGGCAGCCCGCAGGGCTGCAGAGGCTTTTGCGCGCGGCCAGACCGTCGCCGGACGCCGCAAAGGGCACGGTAAGGGGGCGCTCACGCCCCCGGTTTTGTCAGTCCAGCGCGCGGAAGATATAGTCTGCCTCAAAGTGGGTTTCAACCCAGGCCATCAGCTGGCCGTAACGCTGGCAGAAGAGGTGACACAACTCCTCCTGATCGTGGTGGTGATGAACAAACGTCCGGTGACTGAGCACCAGAGCGGTAATGATGATCCCCGCCGCCTCCGCGCTGAGTTCGCACTCAAAGCCGTTATGCGGGTTGCTGAAAAACGCGGAATCCATCTCCGGCACCATAAAGCCGCCGCCACCCGGCAGGCGGTAAAATTCCCAGCTCCCGCCCTGATAGTTATCAATGTATTTCGTGGCGTAGCCATAGACTGAGGACTCGCTCATCACGAAATCCCGTCCGAAAAGGGCCGGTAAAAATGTCAGTCGTTGTGCGCCCCTGAGCAGAACCGCCTCTGTATGCATTGCCTTTGTATTCATCACATCCTCCGTCGTTAAAGTGGTGTACAGATCCGGCTTTTGCCGTGCCGACACGTCAGCCCGACTTCGAGCGAAGGATGCAAGGGAAGCACCGCAGGCCGCAGCGCAGATAAAAAGCGAGGGGTGGCTGGACGGTTATCCCGCGAAAAATGAGCGGGATAACGACGGGAAGACGCCACTCAGTCATTCGTAACACTGCGACCGGGCGAGGATGAAGCCCTTGCATCCTGAGCGTTCGGGCTAAAGTAGAGGCACGGCAAATGCCGTAAACCGCACCTTTCGTCAGTGGTTTTCAGCGCAACGAAGTCAGAAGCCTGATCAGGTCATAAACTGGGGGGTTGGCAATGTGCACATATTTATGGACTATCGATTTAAACCTGACACATGGACTTCAATATGATGACCCGTATTCCCCGCAGGCTGGCTCCCGGGGACCTGATTGCTGTTACGGCTCCCTCCTCAGGAGTACCGCAGCACCTGCATACACGGCTGGAACATGCCATTAATAATCTTAAGAAGAGAGGCTTCAGAGTCCGGGAGGGCGAATGCCTTCGCTCGCAACACAAGAATAAAAGCGCGTGCAAAGTCACACGCGCAAAGGAATTAATGGCCTGCCTGACTGACCCCGATGTACAGGCGGTTATGCCGCCATGGGGAGGTGACTTAGCTATTGAGCTACTTGAGTTGATGGATTTCGAACTGCTACGCAAAACAGACCCGAAGTGGTTCGTTGGATTTTCTGATCTGAGCACTCTGCATTTACCTTTAGTCACGCTATCTGGCTGGGCGACCTTACATGGCCCAAACCTTATGGATCTTGGTGCCAGCAATCCGGATTCCACGACAAAGGCAGTGTGGGACATTCTGGAGGCAGAAAAGCGACAGATAATTGAACAATGCTCATCGGAAGCTTATCAAAATGAAGAAAATCAGTGGGGAACTTCCGGCGATGCTCCGTTTAATCTGACGCAACGTACAGTATGGAAAAATCTCAATGATGTGGCATCTTCAGTCCGTTTCAAGGGAAGAATGATAGGAGGTTGCCTTGAGATAATATCCAGATTAGCGGGTACACCTTTCGGCGATATTCAGACGTTTAAAGAGCGGTACAAAGATGAAGGTGTAATTCTTTATTTTGAGAATGTTGAGATGGGACCATGTGAAATGACGAGAGCATTATTCAGTCTGCGCTTACAGGGTTGGTTCAATAATCTGAATGGTATTTTAATTGGAAGGAGCGCAGCCCCGGATGCAGATGACACCACAAAGCATAACTATGTTGATGCACTCAGGGCTTCGCTCAGTGATCTTCCTGTCACGGTGCTTTACGATGTGGATATAGGTCATGTACCTCCCCAGGTCTCTATCCTTAATGGTGTCCATGCAACAGTAAATTTTGCAGATGGTAGAGGGTCAATAACTCAGCAATTGTAATTGCACATTCCTGGATAGTTAGTCATCAAGGTCGGCAATTGCCGTTGCGGCACGGACTGAAGCCCCGGCCCGGTGAGCCGGGCCAGTGAATGCGGAGTGCAACGACCGCCTTATTGCAGAACAGGCGACCGCGCCGGCGGTCACCTGGTATTACTGCCCGGTCATCCGTTACGGGCGTGCACCGGTGACATACACAAAACCGCTTTCAGGGACAGTCACCGCGTCCGGCCACCCGTTCAGCATCCAGAGGCAGACCGTTTCACCCGGACTCTCCATCATCAGGCAGACAGCCCCCTGCGGCTGGAGATAACTGCCGGGATGGCGGTGCGTACCGGGGCAGCGAAGGATATGGCAGAGCAGATCCATCATCTGGCTGAGGGTCAGATCGTTAATGATTTCGTTCACGTTTCCGTCTCCTGTGGTGCCGGCGCCCGTTGCGCCGTGCCGGCACGACACCCCGGTGATCAGTCCGGCATGCAGGGGCGACACCGCAGGCCGCATGCGCCGGGATGAGCGGGCTGAATGCCCCGCGAATGCCGGGGAACGGGCGAGGATGACGGCGAAGCGAACCCTTGCAGGCCAGGACCGCCGGGGTACAGTGAAGGCACGGCGGGGAGCTCCGGACGCGCCACGGCGCGGCCTGGTATGGAGGAGCGCAGCGACGGCCTTTTCCACTGCCGGGCTGCACAGACCGGGCATTAACCTGTGGATAACGGCCCGCCGCCCGCGCCGGCAGTGAAAAAAAGGAGGTGGTCATAAATCAGCCACCTCCCCTCACTGCTATGCCAGATGCTTACGCATTTCGGCGGCCCGCCGGTAAACCTCCAGTAGCTGCATGTCTATGTGTTCCGTCAGCATCCCCGCCATTTTCTGTGCCGGGGACGCATCCCGGTACAGATTGTCTTTTGTCAGATTCCACAGCCGCAGATGAAGCTCATAAAGCGCCTCCTCGATACCCGCCACCTGCGTTATGAAGTCACCCGGCGGCGTGGCCGTGTCAGCAGCGCCCTGCCCCGCCGGTGCGGAGCGCAGACCGGCCAGCAGTTCCAGCACCGTGGCAAAAGAAATCCCCTCTTCCGCATGATCGCCGCCGCCGGTGCTGCCGATCTGCTCAAGAATGCTTTCCGCTTCCTGTTCCGTCATGTCCTCTGCCGCGCCGACGATGGTTTCACGGGTCCAGACCAGCAGGGCAAATTTTTCATTGTCACCAAAGGCGCGTTTCAGTTTTTTATTCAGTTCTTTACGGGTGCCGTACATCATGATTTTTCTCTTCCTGATTCGGTTCTGCGGGCGACAGTGCCGCCCGTCGTGTATGTGGGGGGGCGGATATCAGGCGGCAACGGGACGCAACCGGGCGCGTTGCTCCCCGATCCGTCGCAGCGCGGCGGCGTGGTACTGCGGCAGCAGCTCGATGCCAATCCATCGCCGGCCACACTGGTCAGCGGCCACGCAGGTTGAGCCGCTGCCCGCGAACGGATCGAGCACCAGATCGCCGGGGCGTGTGAAGCTCTCGATGAGCGGACGCAGGATGCTGACGGGCTTTTCTGTCGGGTGATGGCGGTTGCCGGTGTATTCCCAGGGCATCACGTCCGGGAGCGGGTTCTGCGGCAGTGCCGGGCGGCCCTTCGCCAGCACGTAGGCGCTTTCGTGCTGATAGCCCACAAACGCCGACTTCGAGGCATAGGATTTGGTGAAGACCAGATGACCGACCACCCGGAAGCCGGCGGCTTTCCATGCCTGCATGAAAGTGTCCACGCGGTTCCAGCCGTAAAAGCTCACGGCCAGGCTGTTGTTTTTCAGGACGCGGAACATCTCCTGACTGGCCGGGCGTACCCACTCGTCGCTCACGTCGCCCGCGATCGAACGGCCGGACCGGTCCTTAAACCCGACGAGGTACGGCGGATCGGTGAGAATGAAATCGATGCTGGAATCCGGAAAGGTGGCCATCAGCTGCACGCTGTCGCCCTGCATGAATCGGGACATGTTCTGCTCCTCAGTCTGTAGGGGCACCCCTGTGGTGCCGTGACCTCCACACAGACGGGCGTCCGGGCGAGAAGGCAGGGGCGTCAGCGCAGGCCGCACGCGCCGCCGGAGCGGACTGAATGTCCCGCGCACGGCGGGGAACGGGCGAGCATGACGGCGACAGCGAACCCTTGCCGGCGAGCCAGCCCGGCTACCGTGAGGGCACGGCACTTTCTGCCCGCCACGGGCCGGACGTCAGGACGGACAGTGGCAGAGAGGTGGAGCGCAGCGACGTCCTTCAGGCACTGAAGCGGTGGCCAGCGCGCTGCACTGGCAGCGGGCTCCCTGCCGCCCGCGCCGGCGGCCTCCGCATTCACCGGGAACCCCGCCCGGCGAACACGGAGGGAACGGGTTAAGGGCGCTTTACCGCGTCGATCGCGTAGCGTTTGTACTGCCTAACAGTGATTTTAAAGTGCCGGGAATTGAATTTTATTCAAATGGCCCTATATACACCAACCCCACTTACCTTTCATGCAGGCACAGAAATGGCAGAACAGTTTAAAATGGAAAGAACGCAGTACGTATCTTTCACAAAAAAAGAGGCAGAGATTCTCGATAAAGGCAGAGAAATCGCCAGTGCATTTTCAGCCAAACCGGTTTCAGTTAACAAATTTGTCCGTAAGAATGCGGAACTTCGTGCAAAAAAAATCAACGAGGGTGATGTAAGTGGCTAAAAAATTTGAGAAAACCATCCCAGGCCATCAGTATAAAATTGGGTTAGGGGTTATTCAGGCTGAGAAAATGGGTAAGGCTGCCAGCAAAGTAAATGAAACGCCGCGCGATTTTCTGAAAAAAAGCGCTTTAGACAATGCTCAGGCGCTGATCGATTCGGCAAAGATCGGTAACGATTAGTTAGACCACCTCAAAGGGTATCTTGTAAAACCGCCACCAGGCGGTTTTTTTCGTCTCTCTGCCATCTTTGGGCCCCCCTGTTCTGCCGAACTAAGCTTAATAACGAAAAAAGCCGCCCCTGGGGACGGCTATAAACCTTTCAGTTTTGCCCGTTCAAGTTTTCACCTTCACAGACTCCGGCACCATTAAAGGAACCAGTTGATCAATTGCAGTACAGCAACAATTAAGGTCAGAATAGCGATAATCAGCTCAATCATTCCCCGCACCTCCATCTCTGTGGCGCGTAGGTTACTAGGCAGTCCCCTTTCCTCTAATCCGCCCAATCCGGCTATGCCATTCACTTCGCTAAAAGAAGAATTTCACCACGCTGCCGCCCAGGCTTCCGGGTGCGAAACCGAAAGAGGGCTATACCTTAGCTGCCTGCTTGCCGACAGTTCCGGTACTGTTCACTACCAAATTCAGTTTTGAAGAGCTTGATCGGGCTGCGTTCAGAGGCGGTTCCACGTAGTTTTACTTCATTAGCTGACGCATTATAAACGGTAAATGCTGCTTATAGAATGCTCATTTGCAATGGGTAGGTCATAAGACGTATAATTAACTCGCTAAAAGAAGAATTTCTCCACGCTGTACTCCGGATGCCCGCGAAGCATCACAGGTTACAGAGTAAAAAACCCGCCTTGAGCGGGTTTTTTACTTTATGAGGCCGCCGTCAGGCGGTTTTTTTATGCCCTCTGTTGCCACTCGATAAAACGCCAACTCTGCCGAATCCCAGTCTGCGCCGATCGTTAAAACTCCGGTAACAGAGGCTTTTCAGCTGGCACAGTGAAGCGACCGGACCGCAGGCCCGTGTAAACGCATAAAAAAACCCGCCGGAGCGGGTTCAGGGGAACAGGTCTTCTATCACCGACGGGGCTGCTTTTCTTCGTCAAACGCCAGCAGGACGCCCGCGATAACCATCAGACCGTAGCATATCTGCAGCCCCACCTTTACGGCGACCGGCACATTGTCCAGGGCAACCAGCGGGATGAGGAAGAGGATACTGGCCAGCAGAAATCCGCGACCGGTTTTACGCATCCGGGCGTGCAGCTGCTGTTCCGGAACACCTGCGCGGCGCAGCAGGTCCGTCGTCACGCCTTCCGCTTTCTGTTTAATACGTCCCATCATGCCACCTGTTAAAAGAGTTTTTTCATATTGTCACGGACAGCTGACGCCGGTGCTGCCGGCTGCGCATCGCTGACGTCAGCCCTGCCGGCAGGCTTCACAGGCTCTGAACGAGTGTCATGAGCGGGCTCGGTCACACCGGCAATCTGCCCGGTGAGCGCCCGGAGCGCAGGAATGCTGTCCGGCGGAACCGGCATACTGGTCAGCAGGCGCGGGAGGCGGGCATCGAGCGTGTGCAGGGCGAAACCGGCAATGATCAGGTTACGCAGCAGCACGCCACGCTGCCGGGAGGTGGTGCCTTCCAGCAGGTCAGCAACGCGCCGGGATTCCTGAGAATCCGTCAGCTGAAGCGTGAAACGTCTGCGGGCAGCATTACCGCTACAGTCAGCCGGCGATCCCGTCACGGCAGGCAGTCCCTCCGGCTCCGGTGCTGCACCGGTCTGATACTCCCCCGATAACGCCGCCAGCAGACTGGCCAGCTGACCATAGCGCAGCCTTCCGTCAAAAAGCTCTGTCACCAGAGCGGGGAGACGGTTATCGGCGTGATACAGCACGCTGCCGGCAGCAGCGGCGGTGCGGAGAAAATCTCCCCGCAGCGGCTGTGATATGGTTTCCAGCGTGCCGGCGGCCAGCATGTCAGTGCGGTCGTCAGTGTGGAGATAAAAGGAGTATTTGCCTGCAGGCACGGTCAGCCCTCACGTTGATAACGGGCTATCTCCCTTGCGAGCGCCATCTGCGGATCGCTGATCACTTCAATACGCTCAGCGGCCAGCGGCCATGCCCGGCGTACAGCAGGTTCAATCAGTTCAGCCCCGCCGCCGACCAGGAAAATGCGGTTCACATTCCGGTAGCCGGCCAGTTCGCTGACCACTTTGGCACTCAGGGTGTCGATAGCTTCTTCAATTTTGTCAGTAACATAATCAATCCTGCTCCCATCATTAATGATGCGGTTCAGAAATGCACGATCTTTCCGGTGACGGACCACGCTGTCAGCCACCAGGGGGCTGGTTTCACTGTCTGCTGCGCGCAGCGCTGCCCGGGCCGCCCGCGTGACCATCGACACCCCGACTGAAGGGTTACCCTGCACGGCGCTGATGTCATCAAACTGCCCCACAATCACACCGGCATCCAGCGTGGTGCCTCCCAGATCGATGATGAGCGTGGTCTCGGATACGCCGGGCTTCAGCTCCGACAACCGGGTGTAGGCCGCCGGCAGGGATTCAGGCATGACAATGACGTCGGTGATGACAAAGCGTTCCCGCTTGTTCACCGTAATGTCGCGCAGCAGGTTCTCACGCTTACGGCGGATGTTGGTTTCGTTCTTCTGGCAGTCCTGATCGTAATATTCACTCAGCGGGAGGGTTACTGTCACCGTCACGTCCTGGGGCGCCAGACCGCTGTTCAGCAGTGCATGGTGAACAGCCAGCAGGTTAAGATCGCCATACTGGTATTCCACATTGGTGGTCGGCATGACGTCACGGCTGACGCTGTCCCAGGTATATTTCAGGGTACCAATCTGGTAGTTGAACGCGTTTGCGCCAAAATCGGCCACTTTCCAGCCATGACGGAATGAGTTGGCAGACAGGTGCGTCTTCAGGCCGTCAGCATCAAACCAGGCCAGTTTAACGTTGGTGGAACCGTCGTCACAGTTGATATTCATTTATTGCATCCTTTATTGTGCTCAATTTGAGAATATCATAATCACCATCAATCAAAACGCAATAGTAAATACTCAATATGAGTATATTAATGTGCTCTTTATTATCCATGTGATTTATTTTTGTCCGTTTAACAGCACGCTGGCGCGCCGGACGGCAATTCACCTTGCGCATTTCGTAAACCGGTAAATATACTGTTTATACATACAGTATATTTATAACAAGGAGTGGCGTTATGGATCTGATAATGCTGACCCCGACCGAAAGCGCGCAGGCCCTGGCTCTGCCGCTGTTTCTGGAGATGGTGCCGTGTGGTTTTCCGTCTCCCGCCCAGGACTATGTGGAACAGGAGCTGGATCTCAATGAGTACTGCATACGGCACCGCAGCGCGACCTACTACCTGCGCGCCCACGGCGACAGCATGCGGGATGGTTTCCTCTTTAACGGGGACCTGCTGGTTGTCGACAGTGCCATGAAGCCGGAGCACGGCGATATCGTCGTGGCCGGTATGGGGTCGGAATTTACCGTAAAGCGGCTGCAGACACGGCCGAAACTGTGTCTGCAGCCCATGAACCCGGCTTTTCCGCCCATTTATCCCGATCCGGATGAGCTGCAGATTTTCGGCGTGGTCACCCACATCATCCACCGCACCCGCGAGGTGATGAAGTGTTTGGACTAGCTGACGTCAACTCATTTTATGCCTCCTGCGAGAAGGTCTTTCGCCCCGACCTGAAGGGCTGCCCGGTGGTGGTGCTGTCGAACAATGACGGATGCTGCATCGCCCGGTCTCCGGA
This sequence comes from Kosakonia cowanii JCM 10956 = DSM 18146, assembly GCF_001975225.1. Classification (NCBI taxonomy): domain Bacteria; kingdom Pseudomonadati; phylum Pseudomonadota; class Gammaproteobacteria; order Enterobacterales; family Enterobacteriaceae; genus Kosakonia; species Kosakonia cowanii. The sequence continues at coordinate 89,841 of NZ_CP019446.1, forward strand.
AGCAAAACGCCTGGGCATAAAAATGGGCGATCCGTGGTTTAAAATCCGCGAACAAACCTTCGCAGAGAAAATACACGTATTTTCAAGTAACTATGAGCTTTACGCGAGTATGAGTAACCGGGTCATGTCCTGCCTCGAGGAGATGGCGCCACGCGTTGAGCAGTACTCCATCGACGAGATGTTTCTCGATCTGCGGGGGCTGGAAACGGCCATCAGCTATGAAACGTTCGGGGCGCAGCTGCGCGCGCACGTTCAGGCCTGCACCCGGCTCACCATTGGCGTCGGGATGGGACCGACCAAAACGCTGGCCAAATCCGCGCAGTGGGCCTCCAAGGAATGGCCCGCTTTCCGGGGCGTCCTGGCGCTGACACCGGGCAACCCCGCCCGGACGGAAAAACTGCTCGCCCTGCAGCCTGTTCAGGAGCTCTGGGGCGTCGGCAGCCGTATTGCCCGCCCCCTGAACACAATGGGGATCACCACGGCCCTGCAGCTGGCCCGCACAAACCCGGCCTTCATCCGGAAGAATTTCAGTGTGGTGCTTGAGCGCACCGTGCGGGAACTCAACGGCGAATCCTGTATTCCGCTTGAGGAAGCGCCACCGGCGAAGCAGCAGATTGTCTGCTCCCGTTCTTTCGGGGAGAGAATTGTCACCCCCGAAGACATGCGGCAGGCTGTCTGCCAGTATGCAGAGCGCGCAGCTGAGAAACTGCGCACAGAGCGTCAGTACTGCCGGCATATCTCAGTGTTCATCAAGACCTCACCCTATGCTGCTTCAGAGCCTTACTACGGTAACGTGGCGGTTGAAAAGCTGGTGACGTCCACCCAGGACACCCGCGATATCATTGCGGCCGCCATGCGCGGTCTGGAGCGTATCTGGCGAGATGGCCACCGGTATGCCAAAGCCGGTGTCATGCTGAATGACTTTACCGCCACCGGCGTGGCCCAGCTGTCCCTGTTCGATGAGCAGCCGCCCCGCCCCTACAGTCAGGAACTGATGAACGTTCTGGACGGCATAAACCAGTCCGGCCTCGGTCAGGTGTGGTTTGCCGGCCGTGGCATCGCCCCGCAGTGGAAAATGAAACGGGAAATGCTCAGTCCTGCCTACACCACACGCTGGAAAGAGATCCCCCTGGCCCGGATTGGATAAGCCAGGTGGTTCCGGCACCCTGCTCACACAAGCACGGCAGGACGCCGTGCGAAGCTCCGATCTGATTAACCGCACAGGCCACAACCGGTAACCCGGTGCAGCCGGACAGGCCTTTCAGTCCGGGTATGACGGGTTGGGCAAGCCCGGAGGATTCCGGGCGCGGCAGTAGGGTTTAAGCAAGCGGTTAATCTCATGTATTCCCACTCAGCGTTAAGTTCTATTGTCACCAGATATATATTTCTTCTACTTCTTCAGTTTTTCCCATACTGCGCTCTCACCTAATTGACTCTGCCCCAAAATCCTGTGCCGTTCAGAAAAAGATTTCAACATTATCCATATTTCACTGAACAGAAGTTGTGGCAATGAAAAAATACGATTCACCATAGAGCAAATTCTCTTCACCCACAGCAGGCTGAACTGGGCAACCGGGCGTCGTATGTCTTTCGTAAGCAGGGGATTTCGCACGCTATATTCTCTTAATGACGCAAGAAATAAGAAGATACTTTTCCCGCAGAGCTGAAGCATATACGTCAGATGTAAGACGAAAGTCTGCGGCCGGAAAACTGGCGGCCAAGTTGAGCCTCGACAAGGCTATTTTTCATGACCTACAGTAAAAAAATACATGCTGGTACGATTGCGTGAATAATGAATTCCCATTTTGCAGACACATTATGAGTCCAGAGAGCTACAGCTATGTTCTGCGTTACATGTCATCCGCAGCCCGTTCCGTTACCATTCTGCGGACGCCGATGGTGAGAAGCTTCGCCTAAGTATCCGCTAAAAAACAAAACTAAGACTGAAAACCACAAACAATTGGGCAGGCTTTATTTCGTCTTTGAAGGATTTGGCAAGCCCGGAAAATCCGGGCTCGGTTTGGGAAAGACATAATGAAATTGTGGCGATTTCAGAGTGAAATTATGAAGAAAAAACATTTTAAATCAGACAATTAAATACGTAATTTCACTGGCGAAGAATCACCTTTACGCATCATTAGAAAGATGTTTTTGAAGAGCTTTCGCTACAGCTTCATCGATCTCGTCTTGCAGTTCTTTCGATAATCGATTGAATTCGTAAACAAACATGCGCCCTTTATTACGCTTTCTGGCAAATCGGTCTTTGTCCGGGAAAGACCACAGGTTCGTTACAACCGCTTTGTCTTTGCCTTTAAGAGAAGCCATAGCTGCGGTTTCACGGGTTAGGATCTTGATAATCCTGTTTTTAACTTCGTCTTCAGCAAGCGAGGCATCAGCCAGGATGATATTAATTTCTGGTGCAGTTGTTTCGAGCAAGGCCTCAATAGAAAGGTCTTTACCCTTAAGCATTTCTTCCAGCGCACCTAACGCCTTGTAATCTGTAAATCCTAGTTCCGACTGAACCGGGAATATCGAAACTAACAAAGCTGATACAGATGCAGCCTGAATAGCGCGCGTAACTTTTGCTTCCGACAATCCTTCCAACCTGGCAATATCTTTCTGGCTCATGCCCGTGTTTTTGAGCGTTAAAAGACGTAATCCAATCTCACGGATATTGTGCTCCTTGGCAGTCTGGATATCTCTAGCCAGTTTCCGCGCTTCATCAGCGGAGATAGGGGACTTTGTCACCATAATATTCAACGCTGTATGGCAAAGGATGGCAGATGCTCGCCGTCTGGAACCATCGATGATCTCAATGCCTTCTTCACGTTTAATGCCAATGCACGGGAAGAACTGCTGCAATCTAAGGGTAGATGTAATGTCTTTCAGTGATTCAGGGGTCAGACTAGATTGATCGCGACCATTTGTTTCCTGCAGTACGTACGTCTTGCCTTCTACTTCATTTGCAGGAATGGTTTCCAAAGTGAAGACGGCTTTCCGTCCAGTTGAAAGGGTAAAGATTTGCTCAAGCGCGCTGTCTGATAAGTTACTGGTTATTGCCGATGGATTAAATGTCCGACCAATAGTTGCTCTTTTTGTGCTCATAAGTCCCTCAATTCGCTCGGATAAATTCAATGCGATCAAATACAGCTTTTGCAAAATCTTCTGCCGCCAATCTGGCATTTCTCAGAGCTTCATTGCTGCCAATATACGTCGATGGGTTAGCAGATATGACAGTATCAAAAGACTCTCCACATCTCTCAAAACCGTCGAGACGGGGTAGGGCGACATCCAGCATGTCACCGCCAAAAATTTCTTTCGCAAGGCTGTGGCACAATTTATGGTCTGGTTTATTAGAAAGCTTGGACATGAAACCAATGTTGCCAACAAGGTGACATGGATAACCTGATTCGCTGATGATATCCACCAGTTCAGGTAGACGGGTCAGATACTTCAGTGTCGAGTGAAAATCTACCTGTGCAGGTGGTACAGGAGTCAGAAGTAAATCCGCTGCGGCAATCGCATTTTTCAAAAAGGCATCAAGGTGAGGTCCGCTATCGATGAAAATGAAATCATAATCGTTCTTGAGCTTAGCTATTAGATTTTCTTTCAGGACAGCATGCTCGTTCTGAGCAGGTAGATGTTGAGCACATAGTTCTGTCCATGCTGATGCTATAAACGCATCGTCGATGGAAGCAGGGAGAACATCCACTCCCGGGACAATAGAAGATACGATAAACTCATTAAGCAGTTCTTCCCGCGTTACATTCTGCAGCATTGCCTGCGCTGCGGTAGTTTCGACTATGCCAACAGCCTGCGTATGGTTTAAAAACATCGTTGCAGATGACTGGGGATCCAAATCAATAACTAGAATCCGCAGATCTTCAAAGAGCAAATGAGGATGCGTACGTAGGGCATGTGCCAGAGAAACGGTGGATACGGTTTTTGAAACCCCACCTTTTAAATTCCCTACAAAAACGGTAAATGCTTCCTGATGTCTGTCCCTGTATTTCGGGACTCCGCGGTGATGATAAATATCGATAATGTTCTGAATGGACATTGCATATTTGGAGGATGTCCCGGCTGGTCGTTTATCAAAGACATAGCCTTTTTCTTCCATTTCATTTACTGCGTAATCCACGTTTGCTCTGGTGAGCTTTGGCAGTTTAGCCAATGCTGCTTTCGCATATACTTGATAGTAAACGTTTTCTTGCAATTCTTCCTTCTGAGCCCGAATCTGTTCTGTCAGACCAATGAGCATTTTTTCAGAACGTTGCGCTACTTTAAGTAACTGTGATGAGTTGTTCATCAAAAGTTCCCTTTATGCAGGATTAATGAATTTAATCAAGAATGCTACACACAAGAAACAAAGTAAACATTTAACCCAAAATTTTAGCGTAAAGATCAGATGTTTGCTCTCATTGGGATTGGTGAGCGAGGTTTTCAGATTGGCTCGATCAAACATTCAGGATTAAAAGAAAAAAGCTGCCTAGAAGAGTGACCTGAAACCGGTCAAACAGAACGTAGTTATATAAGGTAAGGCTATTGGTGATCGAGTTCCGGAATTAGTTGCAGGGTGAAATAGTTAGTGCAGCTAATTGTGCGCAGATAATCTGAGGCTGAGCATAGTTTGATCAAAAAGCAGATCCTCTGTTTTACCATTGGATAAGACCAAAGAAGATTAAAAAAAATACTGTAACTCTATGACGTTATCCACTTATCCACCGGGTAGATCCAAACAATAATGATCCTAAGTAGATCCACTATAAGATCCAAATAGATCCCCGATCGCTGAGAGCCGCGCCAGTACTGGGCTGGGAGGTGATTGTCATAAGCTATAAAGAGAAGAAGATAAGCTGTGACAAGCACCATATAAACTACAAGGAGATAACTCTATGCTGTAGACAGTAAACAATATAAGCTATAGTCAGATAGCAGCGGTAAGCGGCTGTATAACTTGTATCTAAAAACCACTCTATTTTTCATTGAGCTACGATGTGTTTTATTACATCAGAAAGATTTCGTTGCTCAACGATCCACAGATCTGGAGCTCGTCTTGGAAAACGAAAATAAAGATCTTAAAACCCTGTTTGAAGAGATGGATAAGTCTACTGGTGAACTTATTACCCTCACCCCAAATTCTAACAATACGGTTCAGCCAGTCGCGCTAATGCGACTTGGTGTTTTCGTTCCAACACTCAAGTCACTGAAAAATAGTAAAAATAATACGTTATCAAAAACTGATGCGACCGAAGAGCTGACGCGTTTGTCCTTGGCCAAAGCGGAGGGTTTCGACAAAGTCGAGATCACAGGTCCGAGGCTGGATATGGATAATGACTTTAAAACTTGGGTCGGTATTATCCACTCCTTTGCCAAACATAAAGTGATAGGCGATAAGGTTCAGCTATCATTTGTTGAATTTGCCAAACTCTGTGGGATCCCATCAAGCCAGTCCTCACGCAAGCTCAGGGAGCGCATCAGCCCCTCACTCAAGCGTATAGCAGGCACGGTAATATCATTTTCCCGCACGACTGAAAAGCATACAAAAGAGTATATAACTCATCTGGTACAGTCCGCGTTCTATGATACCGAACGTGATATCGTGGTTCTTCAGGCGGATCCGCGGTTATTCGAACTTTATGAGTTTGATAAAAAAGTACTTCTTCAGCTTAAGGCTATAAACGCGTTGAAGCGCCGCGAGTCTGCTCAGGCGCTATATACCTTTATAGAGAGTCTGCCAAAAGATCCTGCCCCCATATCGCTGGCACGCTTAAGAGCAAGACTGAGCCTGAAATCACCAGTATTTTCACAAAATCAGACCGTTCGCCGGGCTATGCAGCAGCTCAAAGAGATTGGCTACCTTGATTATACCGAGATGCAGCGCGGACGCAGCGTGCTGTTTAACGTACATTATCGTCGTCCCAAGCTCAAAGCACCTAAAGACGCTAGCGAAGAGAATCCTAAGCTGACTGGCAGTCCAGCAAGCCCTCCCGATCAAGAGCTTACCGAAAAGCTCCAGGTTCTTGAAAAGCTTGGCATCACCATGGACGACTTGGAAAAACTCTTCCGTAATAAGTAACCTAATAAGCGTGAGCGATTAACCCCTATTCAATTCTCATCGCCAGTGAGTACCGACGAGTTCAGTGCTCACTACAGCTTATACATATTATTTGACGAGCACTTTTGCTAACCCTGCCCTTCGGTCAGCCGATTCTCGCTGCTATTTACTCGCTATAGTTTATGTTTCACTCATCATTACGTGACAATCCTCACTATAGCTTATGTATCAACATTCCAGAAGTACCTCTGCTCCCTATAGCTTATTTCCTAGCGTTTGTAAGTGCTTGCTTACCTCGGTGGCTAATGAATAAGTGGCTTAGGTTTAGGAAAGGAAGTTAGGTCTACTGAATAACATAAACTATAGCGAGATAGTAACTTGCTATAGTTTATGCCTCTCAGCCTGTGGTTCATTTCACTCGCCATACCTCGTGACATAAACTGTAGTAAGCATATGCTTGCTACAGTTTATGCTTTCATTGAGACAAATGAAGGAAATATGATGGTAATCATCCTGATGCAAGCAAAATGCCTCCATTTACATCGGAATGATCAGCCTATGTTTCGCTGAATTTACTCACTGGTAAGCATTAAGAGAACGCGAGCACGTAGTGATGCTGATGTTGTTTTGCATCGACCATTGTACGGGAAAGGTGAGAAGAGGTGGGCAGCATGGATGAAGGTATTACTTTACTGAACTTGGATAGCGCTAGTATCCTGGCAGACTAATCTCTATGCACCCGTGGTCTGCGCGCTGTGAACCGGAGGCTTGACCCCTTAATCGATAAGATTCATGAAGATGCCAAAAACGTGTCTCGAGAAAGTTTTATTCAGTTCCTGTGGCCAGCGGGGAGGATCAGTCTGCAGTAAACCCAACTCACGCATGCCTTTGTGCTGTTCCGCCTTTCGCTCGCAGTAATCATCGTCGGTATATCCCATAGTTTCGATCACCATAGTATGATGTTTTCCGCCCGGCTTACTGGCTGTAACTATGAAATCCGGCAGAACAAACCCTCTTTCGCCGTTTAGGGTCACTTCGAAATCAAAAAGCGGTTTTTCCAGACTCAGAGCCGGCGCATCCGGTTTTTTTGCAACCCAGCCCGCAACTTCAGCCAAGCTTTCGATGGTGGTGCGCTCAAGTCCGCTGTCGACTGGTACCGGACATCCACGGCGGAATAAGGCATGTGCATATCCTTCGCTGCAGATAACCCTGCCATGCATCCCCCGGCGAAATGCCAGAATGACCCAGTAGGGGGGGCGCGCACCATCCTGCGCTTCGCCATTAATACTTACGCCGCGCTCCGGACGAAACTGCAGCTCTCCACCCGGCCAACAAAACGAGACTTCATCGCGGGTTACCTGATCGGACATAAAAATCTGAAAGAACATCCGCGTTTTGCCTGCTGGCCAGTGAGTGTCTGGACGCTCCAGTTCCTGCATTAGCTTTTCCTTGCCGTTCTCACTCATCGCTGGCGAAAAACGTACAATCTCCGAGAGTCTGCGAGCGTGGATAAATTCGATATTTTCGGCGACAGCCCGAAGTGCATTAATGGATTCCATCACTCCAATCACTGGGAGGGGGTGTAGCGTGGCCAGACGGTTAAGTCCTGCATCCTCTATCAGCGAAAGCAGCAGGCGCGCAATACGCGAACGTCGAGTCCGGCGAGTACGCTCGCCTGCCGGAGCGACCAGACGCCCCGGAGACTTAATCCTGGTTTCGGAGTCGTCAGGCGGCAAAAAACTTCGGTAACTGATGCGCTTGCTGCCTGCTGTTTTACGGGCTCCAGAAGATGTAGCATCAGTATCTCCATTGAACGGACGGAACATCGCGCAGTCAGGCGCATGCTCATGGTTAAATCCGGCCAGAAAAAGAGTACCAGTGCCCTGCATCAGGTTAGCGCTATTCATCTCCGGCGAATCGCCCGGCACACAGTCACACTGCAGCCAGGCTTCCCTTTGCCGCATTTCCAGGAGGATCTTTTCTGCCAGCACGTACTGATCACGCCGGGTAAAAATCCGCCGTCCGGACACGTTCTTTAGGGCGGTTTCTTCGTCCTTGTCCAGCCAGCGGATGAGACCACCCCGAGGTGATTTCTTACGGACAAGTTTCATGGCCATACAGAACAGTTTCCTTTTCTGTGTGAGTAAGTCGCTGATAGGATTGGTGTACTGGAGATTAACACATTGAGCTGCTCAGTAAGGAGCGAGCCAGTTGTACATGACCATTATAATTAGTTCGTAAATATTTAAATGAGATCTGTATGTTAAAAGAATTCTCAGTATTCACTGACACTGCAACGCTTTCAGTATTTGACATTGATGCGGTTAAGCACAGAGTTCCTGATTCACCTGACTGGTGGACCATTGAGGAGAATGAGATCCTTGAAGTGAACAAGGGCAACATCGCTTTTCTTGGGTTGGGCGCTGATGGTGACTACATCGTTAAGGTGTCGGAATCTGTTGAAGGTGAAGCAGGTGCACTGAATTTGCACTTCCCGTCAGGCAACGTTTTTATCGGGGCAGGCGAGGACACGTCCGGAGGCGATCTGGAACCCGACGGATCTGATGTCATCGAAGGAGAAACCTTGAGCTTTGCGCCTGGCTACTACAGCATGAAATATTCTCGCGCAGGAAGTGTAATAGAACTTTGCTTTGAGCCGACCCGGGAAAGATATAATTCTGTAGAAGAGCCTGTACGGATATAAAAGATGGAGCCTTATGTCCATTGACAGGTCATAGATCGCGCTGACGCAGGGAGCCGTTAACGTATGTCAGCCCTTGTGAATGCCCTTGAGTAAGGCGACAGCCTCTTCACCCGGCATTTCAAACCGAACGCGGTGGCGTGCGGCGATATCCAGAGCAAAGACTTTTGTATTTACCTCCGTCGAGCTGACGGATTTGTGCCCCATCAGGGTCTGCAGGATCTTGAGAGGTATGCCGGCGTGCAGCATGTGCATGGCATAGCTGTGCCGGAACGTGTGCGGCGTCACCGGCACGGAGGCCTCGCCCCGTCACATGCAGCTGGTCGATGAATTCTGCGCCCGGCTCGATGCCGTCCTGCCCTGGGACCGCGCCGCAGTGGACGCCACCACGGAAATCCGGGTTGCGCTGCGCCTCGCCGGCACGCCAATTGGCCCGAATGACACGGCGATTGCCGGACATGCCATCGCGACCGGTGCCGTGCTGGTGACGAATAATGTGAGAGAGTTTGAGCCGTTGCCGGATCTGATTCTGGAGGACTGGGTTAAATAACCGCAGCCAGATGTGAAGTAAAAATGTCCGCTTTGTGCCAGAAGCGGACGTTGCTAATAACAGTCTGAATGGATCTACCGGGCACAGGTCAGTTTAGGTGATTGTCCTCATGGGTGATATGAGGACATTCATGATTGAGTGGTGCGTTCTTCAGTGGGAAGCTGTCACTATCTCTTTGCCTCGAAAGCAATCTTGAGGGCTAACCCTGCCAGTACAGTCCCCATTAACCAACGTTGTATTTTTATCCATGCAGGACGACCTGAAAGGAAACCAGCTATTGAACCTGCCACCATGACAATCATGCCATTTACCATCAGGCTTATAGCTATCTGGACACATCCAAGCGCCAGTGATTGACCAAGAAGGCTGCCGTGACCCGGTTGAATAAACTGCGGAAGCAATGACAAATACATGATGGCGATTTTAGGATTAGCGACGTTAGTAATGAAGCCCATCATGAACAATTTGGTAGGGGTATCAATCGGCAAATCTTTAACGCAAAAAGCGGATTTTCCACCGGGCCTTAAAGCATACCAGGCGAGATAAAGAAGGTAAGCGGCGCCGCCAAAACGAAGTAAGTCGTAGGCATAAGGAATAGCAAGCACAAATGCCGTTATGCCCAGTGCGGCGCAAAGCATATAAAATACAAAGCCAAGCGCAATTCCACTCAGGGAAATAAGCCCGGCACGTTTCCCCTGGCAAATGGAGCGAGAAATTAAATAGATCATGTTTGGGCCGGGAGTTAATACCATTCCTAACGCAACCAGGCCAAACGTAAGAAAATGTACGTAATCAGGCATGACTTATCTCCAGAAAGTAAGTTATGCCCAGACGCGCGGCTCGCAATAACCCATGCTTCCCGATAGTGATCTATCTTTAAGCGTCAGTAACATGAGCGCATTTACTATAACACAATTTCAACAACACATGGCTCTGCAAATCATAAACATTAATTGCTGAGGCAGTGCGCGGTTTCCTCTGTTCTGTGGTTACGTCCGCCGAAATGAGCGCGAATGCCCGTTGTGTGCCGTTATATGATGAATTAACCGCTTATCTGAGTCCGGGATGCTCATTGCTCAGGACACTTCGTGATAAGTATGGGTTTTTAACTTTCCCTCTTCACTCAAAATTGCCTCTGGGTTCCAGCCGCACTGAGGACCTGCTGTGGTCCAGTGCATCACTTTTATGTTAGAAGAAAGCATTCATTAAGATCACTTGAGGATAAGCAGAATGCTTCTGGAAAAGCTCAGGTTGCTGGAATGCAGCCTTCACGGTGAAAGGCGAAACAATCGGGAGTGGCTTGAGCGGCTTCTCCATCCTGAATTCCTGGAAATAACACGTTCAGGCGTTATGGTTGACCGTTCAGAGACGATCGCGTCGATATTAAACGAGAAAACTGCATCGCTTATTATCAGCAGCGATTTTCGCCTCACAGAAATGGGGGAAGGTTGCGTCATACTTCACTACCGGACGTTTTATGCTGACGGCAGTCGTCCTGCATTGCGTTCTTCCTGCTGGCTGTATTCGGATAATGGTGACTGGACTCTGGTTTTTCATCAGGGAACGCCAGCTGCAGGCGCTGTGTAAATTTGCGACTCAGATATGGTACATCTGGGTCATAGCTGGTGAAAAGGAGAGCAATCAGTGCAGAACCTCGAGATCGTCTCCCGTCTAATTTCTGATGTGCGCTCAGGTAACAAACAACACACCATTCGCTGGGGTGAAGGAAAAATTATTCCAGGGCCGATGTGTTATGTGAAAGCACGACGTCGGATTGCTTCAAGACCAACCTGCTGTCCATAAGAAAGCTCCAGAGTATTACCATCAGGGTCTGCGAAGAAAACGTAATAACCCACAGGTTCTCCGGCATCTTCAGGGTCTTTGCGTAACACGCCCTCAGCCCGGGCCATACATGTTTTCCTGTCAATTTCTTCGCGGTCGGCACAGGCAACGCCCAGATGACCGAAATGACCCAACGGGGTATCAGTCACTTTGTCTGCCTGAACTAAAACCAGCGCAAATGGGCGGGTGTGATCGCTTAGCCATGCCACTTTACGGGCATCCGGAACATCGGGTTCGCGCCGGTGGACAACAGACAAACCGGCATAGCGCTCATAAAACGCAATACTTTTATCTAATTCTCTTACGACAAAAGCAACGTGCGTAAAACCAACATCTATCTCTTTCATATCTCTGATTTACCTATTCATAGCCAAAAGCTTTACTCTAAAACCTTAAGTACACTTCAGGTCAAGATATGAAACTTTCCTCTATCTACCGGATGTGAATGGTCCTGTTTTCAATCATAGCGGACGTTGCCTGTTTTCAGTCATCTTCACGGCGCCCGACATCCAGACGTACTCTGCCTGCCTCTGGCTGGCAGCACCGTCCCGACATTTCTCTCCTGACTGATGGTAATGAGCGGCAGGCTCATCACTGACGGCCTGCCCTGAAAGTGAACGTAACGGCAGTTTTCAGTTTCTGATCAGAGGCACAAGATGATGAAAGTCAACAGGGGGAGAATAGAGATAACCCTGTTGCCACATTATCCCCCGGGCGGTCAGCCATGCTGCCTGCTCCTTCGTCTCAATGCCTTCTGCCACAATCTGTAAATTTAGTGCACTGGCCATTTCAATCACACTGGCCAGAAGCCGCTCGCCAGCCTGACCCTCTCCAATCCGCCTGACAAAGGTCCGGTCAATCTTGATAATATCCACGCTGACTTCGCTGATGTACTCCAGATTCGCGTAACCCGTACCAAAGTCGTCCAGCGCAATCGCAATGCCATTGTCGTGCAACTCTCTGATTTTTCTCTGCATATCCGTACCGTTGTTAAAGGGTTCCCGCTCAGTCAGCTCTACCGTCAGCATGATCCTGTCCGGCCCAAAGGCCTTCACGAAGGCCTGACATTCAGCGATAAATCCTGCCGCAAGTACATGTGCCTGAGTCACGTTAATACCGACATGCCAGCGGAGCTCTGTGGGCTGCAGTAACACAGACAGTTCACGGGCTGCCTGTACCATCAGACTCCGCGTGAGGGGGATAATCAGATCTGAACTCTCAGCCAGGGGAATGAAACGGTCAGGGGTTATTACTGTGCCATCAGGTTTAACAATCCTGGCAAGCACCTCCACCCCTGTAATTGTGCCTGCCTGAGAGTCAATGACAGGCTGGTACCAGGGCACAAGCTCACCTTTTTCAATCGCAACGGCCAGTTCCTCATAAGGTGTCCTGCGCCGGAATGCGGACAGCCAGAGTCCTGCCGCAGCCAGGCTCCCCAGCAGTGCTGACATGACCAGGGAGGCGTAGCCCTCACGTATAATCCTGGTAACCGGGACGGCACGACTTCCGTCATATTCCACACGCAGCGGATAACGGCCTGAGCTGACGGCATGGGATCTTTTATTCTCTGTGACGATGGGGTGTAGCCGGTTATCTGCAGTGAGGATCATGCCGCCAGCACGCAGCGACAGTGAGCGATGGATGCTGAGAAGTCGTAACGCTTCAGCAGCCGGCTGCGTGGCCATGCTGGTCGTTATCACCCCTTCGGGAAAATCCGTACGCAGTACCATCACCCCCACGCCAGGCGTGATGTAGTCATCGTTCAGCAACATCAGGGTGTGGCCGGCTCCGGCGGGAAAATCCTCTTTTACGGCCAGGGCTCCGCTCCATGATGAGCAGGTCATCTCGCCGCGTTTAAAAAGGCTTATGACCCGGATATGCGCAATGCCAATCGTCAGCCTGCCCAGTTCTGTCCGGACTTCCTGAGTACAGGCATGTGACAGATAGGGCCTGGCAAGCGTTGCTGCACTTCGGGCTTCATCAATCAGTTGCTCATTCGCCTGGACAGCCTTTCTGGCTGCCAGGTCTGTATTGTCGAGATCAGACTGCATGACCTGAAACCAGGTAAAGGTGGCTCCGGCCAGCATGGTGGCAATGCCCAGAGCGAGGATTGCTGAAACGCAGGACATGCGTGAATGCATATTTACTCCGGATTAAAGCAGCAGAAATAATTCGCACCAGACCTGCCCCGTCTGACATCGAAAAAGGATGTGGCTGACTTGTGCATGGTATGAATAGATTCGTTCAGTGACCGGATTATCCTGCTCAGAGCCTTACTGCATCCTGATGCAAGTCAGGGAGTCTGCCGTATGCGGCAGCTGGGCCGGATTAATTAATCCTCCGTCAGGTACAGGGATTTTTACACCTGATTTCGGGCACTGATATTTACTGCGGTGCTAAATATTTACCTGCGGGCAGAGACAGCAGCGTAAGGGCAGGTAATCTCACTACGCCTGCTGACGTTTCAGATAGCCTGTCACCGCCATCGTGGTAAACAGGATGAAAATTCCTGAGACCATAAGTAAATACCCGCCCCCATACTCAGCCGCTGTCAGACTGATGCCCGTTGAGCCGTTCGTGAAGGAGTGGTAATCCCCTGGCTTCACTTTCAGCTTAAAAGAGCCGCCATTTTCTCTGAAGCAGAGGCTTTTCTGCCAGAGGGGTAGGGGTGTCATAACCCTACCCGTGGACAGCCTGAAAGGCTTAGCTTTCAGGCCAGATTGCCGCAGCAGGTGCTGTGCTGACGTCCCTACAGATTAAAGCATAGCCGATCAGCGTACAGTATAAATATCCATGAAACGCCGTGGTCACAGAAAGTCACGCGGGGAACCAATAAATACTTCGCTGCATGTCTGATGTTTACCAGCCAGAAATACGGTGCTATGTCTGCTGGTCTACCCCTGGAGCCTGAAAAAGCCGAACCGGATTTTATGGCGGAGCGCGAGGACGTTGTCAGCGACGAAGGACGATTTGACCTGTGAACAAAACGTATATGCTGGACACCTGTATCTGCTCATTCATCATGCTCGAGCAGTCGGAGAGTGTGATAAACGCCTGAAGCAGACGGTGCCGCGCAACAAACGCGTGGTGGTCTCAGCCACCACAAATGCTGAAATGCGATTTGCCGACTCAGGGCCTCACCAGGCCACGCGCAGCTGATTGAGGCGTAGTACGCACCCCGACGCCATCCTTGTGTGAGACCGCCCCGCGGTGTACGCCATCGCTCATATCAAAGTGGCTCTGAGGCTGGCCGGCAAGCCGATCAGCCAGAGCGACACGGGCATCGCCGGTCGCGCGAAGGTTGCAGGCGCTAGTATGGTGACCAGTAACATGTGGGAATTCACGCGTGTACCGGACCTGATGCTCGAAGACCGGCTAAGAAAAGTTACAGCCGCCGCGAGATTAACCGGAAGCTTAAGGTAAATGTATGCAGCGCTCCGGTTATCTTTAAGAAAACTTTGCTGCCTGAATGTATATTTGAAACATCCCGATCTGACCGAAAATTATATAATAATCGTCATTGTCAATAAATCAGACACCATTCATTTCCAGTCCAATGGCTTTTAAAGTAGACTTGAGCTCACCTTCATTAAATAAAAAATCCAAGGAAGATAGAAAATGCTTTATTCTTTTATTTACAGCAAAAGGTCCAGTGCCCTCTTGAACTACAATATGTTTCTTAAGTACATAAGCCTGAATTCCTTTGACAATATCAATCTTAGAATTCTTACACAACGAAGAGGTTATAATCAGGTCTTCAAGACCTGAAACATTAGTCCTCTTTAGCCTGCGTTCAACACGATCATCCAGAAAATCCAAATTAAGTTTGTTAGCACGCTTACTGTTATTGCAGCCCTGACATACCGCCAGAAGGTTAATGCTTTCGTGGAACTTTTTTTTCTTAATCGTGGGGTCAATATGGTCAATTTGAAAGGACTGCGCAGGATAAAAGCCGAGGCAGTAGTAGCAGCAGTGATACAGCAATACTCCATCTTCAGTAAATCCCTGCCTGGTTGCGAGATACTTTCTCAGATCTTTTCCACCCATCAATCTATTCTGTTTAACGTTAGCCCTGTTTTTTTCAGCTGTAGCCTTCGTCAGTGACTTAGAGATTTTTTCTCTGGTGCTTTTACTTTCGTGTGGATATTCATAAGCTTCCTTGAGTCTGTCATCTTCTACACTGAATGAGTCGGGAAAAATTCTGTCACGTAAATGCGCTTCAACAGATGATAAATCATCCTTGCCTACCCTTTCAGGAGTGCTATCCGAATAAAAAATCTCTTGTTTTTTTTGCGTGAGTTCAAGTATTTTATGAAAGTTATTTAACACATTTAACAAACTGTTTTCATAAAAAATTACCGGCTCAATGTATTTTCCCGATTCTTTATTCTCGGGATTGTTAAATACATAGACTGGTATGCCTTTGATTTTAGGCTGCGGAGGTGTACGGTAAGTCCACAGATGCTCAAATTTTGTCAAGCCGGTTTGCATACCTCTACCCTGAATCTCATCTGTGCCTGGTATGCAACGGATTTGTGACAGCCACTGAACGACCTCGGTGATATCGACATCTTCTGTACGCTCCCGAAAACTCGTATAGGTTGGGTTATCAATAAGTTTAGCAACTACAGCTTCCGGGCTGACAGCGCCG
The DNA here is from genome assembly GCF_001975225.1 of Kosakonia cowanii JCM 10956 = DSM 18146. NCBI lineage: Bacteria > Pseudomonadati > Pseudomonadota > Gammaproteobacteria > Enterobacterales > Enterobacteriaceae > Kosakonia > Kosakonia cowanii. The sequence goes on from NZ_CP019446.1 coordinate 105,643, forward strand.
GAAACTATTTCCCAGTAACATCCCACCGTACAGTACAGGGATATATAAATCGGAAGTTTATGTATGATGTCTTCAGCTATCTTCAGGGAGTTGATGAAATTTGTTGTGTCAACTCCTCTGGCCTCACAATTAGTGATGGCGTTTCTGATTATATCCTTATCGAGCCTGTTTCCTTTCGATGTATTACACCCATTGCAACAAAGGCAGAAGTTCTCATCGTTAAATACATCCTCATCGAGCACTGTATAAACAGACTTTTTGCTGTCTGTCAGAAACTGATAGCGCGCATAGGTTTTGAACGGAATAATGTGGTCGACAGCAGCATGTTCAGGATCGATGGGCTCATTGCAGTATGGGCATAACGACATCGTTTTTTTTTCTTCGAAAAAAAAAGCAAGCTTGTTAAGGTATCCTTTCCTTTCTATTTCGGTAAATTGCTGATCTGGCTGGTTATCCATTCCAAATTCATTTTTTATAAATTTGTAAATTATTGGTTCAAGCATGGCTGCTGGCCTCTACCTTCACATCATTCTGGTGACAGCCAGAGAGCTGTCACCAGAATGATTATTTTTTCATTAGCACTTTAGGTGCAATGCGCGCTGCATTACCGGCTTTATTTCCTTCATAATGAAGGCTGAGACCGGCGATGCCAGTCCCACTGCTTTTCATTACCTCTTTGCCTACCTCCACATAGCCCGGCTGCCATTCTGTGAGGGTGCTTCCATCCGAGTATGCTCCGACCCAGTCGCTTTCTTTCCTCGATTTATATTCGAAGCAGAGGACGTTTTTCACGCCTCGCCGGATGGACAGGCGCAGCGAGTAAATGGGCCAGTCGGGCAGGAAAACCATGGCGGTCTCAACGTATACCGGTGACAGGTCCTCAAACAGCTGATTATCACTGTTGGGGGCGCCCTTATGTTGAATGATTTCTTCTCCGCCGCCAGTTCTCTGCGTTTTCAACCGCATCTGTAAGGCCCAGCCCTCGCCGAATCCTATCCCCGGTCCACCTGGGAATAACGACACGTTGTACGTTTTACGGTCAACAGCGTACAGACTGATTTCACGGATATATCCGTTAATCACCAGCTCCCTTGAGTCCACCGTAAACACCTCCTCTCTCTCTTCAAATGCCTGACCGGCCAGCAAGGAATACTCAGCTTCGCTGGCTCTCTCGTTTTCTGAGATCTCCTCCATTTTCCATGCGGTATCGACATCTGTTTTCTGCCCGGACAAAAATACGGGCTGGCTTCCGTCAGACTCGACGCCCACTGACAGCATCTTGTCTGTCAGTGGGCCGCTCGCTGGCATCAGATGGCCGTTGACGTTGTTTTTCCAGCGCTGGGTCAGTAATGCATCATACGTCGTGGCGACAGGATAAGGTGCCCCGGCATTGTCCGTGGAAGACAGGTAGACGTCTTTTCCTGTGCTCGTTTTCAGACAGGAGGTAATATTCCCCGCCGCGTCTTGCTGCCAGAGCTGATGTGGCCCGCCTGTGTAGGGCTGCGCGCAGACAGTGTAATGTTTCCCGTCTGTGAGCTCTTTCTGGTATGCACCTTCCAGCACCGACAGCGCCAGTTTATTGTCCTTACAGGTGAACCGGACCCTGCGTTCAGCAACAACCGGTGGCTTGCTGTCAGTGACCTCTTTCTCCGATAATTCCTGTAGAGTCCACAGCTGGGTCAGATCCGACCCTGGCGTCTGTTTTGTCAGTGTCAGTTTCTCACTGTTGCCTGCAGTCAGAACAAACCGGTTAGCAGCATCAGATAAGGCGGTATTAATAATCTCACCCGCCTCTGTGCATAGCCATTGCTGAAGCGAGGAGGATCCTGCTTTACTGAGCAGGACGTCATAGACCGAGTCCTTATTTCCCGCTCCTGCGGTCAGGGCAAAAGCGATGTCTTCACGCCTGCCTGTTGCCCCGGGTTTGACCCTGATATAGCTGATGATTTGCCCGTCGGCAGTGAGATGCCACATCTGCGCCTGACTGAGGGCAGGGTGTGACAGCACGGCTGCATCCCACTGCCGCGGAGGAGTCAGCCCCAGCGATACCGCGGCCGGCCTGGCGAGGTTCTGAATACTGAAATAAATTTCCCGCGCTTTTGAACCCGCTCTTTCTCCATATTCTCCGAAGAATAAAAACGAGGCATCCTCATCATTCAGAAGAGAACGCTTATCACTGACGTGCGAAAACTGTTCCAGCACGCGCCACGCCTCATTTCTGAGCGCCTCCGGCAGCAGGTTGACGGTAGGCACTAAATTTTCACGCTGAATGGCAGACCAGCGGCGATAATCTGCCAGAGAATCTGCCCACAGGCTGGCATTCTGAACTGCAGATCCCTCCCCGCCGACCGCCTGAAAAATAAGGCGCTGAGCTTCTCTTGCTGTCTCCTCTGACGAGGACGTCTGAACCGAGTTTTCATATTTCATACCTGCGTCGACGCTGGCAGCCGGGTGAGAGAAACTGGCTTTGACAGCGACCGCAAAGCGCTCGGTTAGGTCGGTGCTCTGTTCCTTCGTCGTCAGCTGCTTTTCCTCGGTCGCATACAGGCGCCCGCCCACCCGGGTACTGACTGGCACAAAATGACCGAACGTATCGAGCACCTTTTTCAGCCGCCTGAACCGTGCTTTCAGCGCCTCGCTGGCCTGCCGAACCGTCAGATCTGCGTCTGTTTCTGCTGGCGCATCGTCTTTAGCGGGCTCCTCTGAAGCTGGAAGGGGGATTGTGAGCGCGGTCCGGCAGGCCCGGATAAATGCCTGGCTGGCGCACACTTCTGAATCATCAAAGGATAATTCGATCATGGGCAGATAAAAACTGGCTGTCGTGTACAGCGTCCTGTTTATTCCTCCCGCTGTGACCCGACTCTGGCTTGACGATCCGTACTCGGTTCCAATCGCAGCGCTTTTAATTGACCCCATCGCGACGTTCAGCGATAAGGTGAGATTGGTCACCCCGTTTTTCTGCATCTGATGGACGGATTCATTGCTGGTATGGTTACTTTCAAAATAACCAGAGAAGTTAGGTCGGCGGTAAAACAGTGTAGCGGGAAGGCTCTCGCTGTCTTCATCAGTCCCGGACAACTGGGCGTCAGGGCGCCTGAGAACTTCACGAAACCCTGACTCCACGGTATTTGCCGAGGTCTGGTCAACCACCACTCCCCGGTAAAATCCGATGCGATCCAGCAGGTCATTTCGCTGCGCGGTATTCAGGTCGTAAAAATCGTGCACGGGGTTCAGGGTTACGCCCGTGGCATTTATCAGGGCAATTGCATCCCGGCTGGAAAAATTTCTGTCTCGTGAGGCCAGCGCCTTCATTTCCTCAAACAGTTTCGTACTCAGATCGGGCGTGCTGACCCGGACAGCACTCATTAGCGCAGACCGCCTGTCAGCTGCCTCTCTTTCGTCAGCCTTATAGCGTTCTTCCGCGTCTCTCTCCGCTTTGCTGAGCTTTATCATCTCATCACTGTTTTGTAGCCTGGCCAGCCTCTCCTCTGGGGTTCTGCCATGACTGTCTTTATGCGGCATGTAAGCTGTGATATGTGGCTTACCGCTTTCTCCGTCACTGCTGTCGTTTTCCGGCACCATCGTGCTGAACTCCTTCTGGAAGTGATGAAACTGCGTGATGCAGGCCCCGTGGGAACCTGCTTATTCTGTCGTCAGAAATCAATGTTGAACCGGATCATCACCATCTGCTCGCGCGTGCGCTGCGCGTCCAGCCCCAGCGTGCCCTGATAGGTAATAGCCGGCGTGATGTTGTACGGCAGAAGAAAATCAATCCCGGTGCCGACCGTCATCGCCTGCCGGCTGGTCTCCGCCAGCGCCACGCGCCAGGTGTCGTCAGCGGTGTCCGCGTATCCGACCCGCGCGGTACCAGCGTCGCTGAGAGTCTGTGCATATTCAATGCGCCCCAGCAGGCGCAGGATGCCCCAGCGGGCCGGTACGGTGCGTTCTCCACGCAATCCGGCGGACGTCAAGACCTGCGCAACCGTCTGTGGCGCGTAAGCCAAGCCGAACGCACCGGCGCCCGACTCGCTGAAGCCGTCCAGCCACGTGCGGGTGTACTGCAGACGGGCATAGGGTGAAACCAAGCCGTCGGGCGCACGGAATTCATACCCCGAGGTCAGCGACGTAAAGACCTGATGTCCCGACCGTGAACCGCGGGCCACGGCGTCGGAATCCGTGACCGCACGGCGGCTGTCAAAGCTCAGCGTGCCGTGTCCCAGCAAACCGTCCACAAAGAAGGACCCCGGATGATAGCTGCCGTAGAGGGCGGCGCTGAGCGCGCGACCGTTTGTCCGGGTGCTGTTGTCGCCAACGTCGCTGACGTCGCGGCCGAAGCCAATGCCCGCTCCGCCGGTAAAGGTTCCGCTAAAGCGGTAGTCGGCCCCGGTAGTCACGCCCACGGTGGTGTGACTGAAGCGCACCCCGTCCGCATTGTCTCCACCAAAATCAACATACCCTCCGGTCCAGTATGACAGCCTCCGCGCCTGCTGTTCGCTGGCGAAAGGCAGTCCCGGAGCGACAGGCTGGCGCTGCACGTCCGTCAGGCCCGGTTTCTGCTGCTGCCAGGCCGTCGTCCACATATTCCGGTCTGCGTCGCGCTCAGGCCCGGAGGAGGGCATGGAAAAGTGGATGCCGGCCATGTCAGTAGGCAGGTCGGTCCCGCGGTGCAGCTGCTCCAGGCGGTCGCTGAAGTTGCGCAACTGAGCGCGGGCAAAATTCTGTGCGGCCTGATACTGCGCGCTCACCAGCCCGATGACGTCAGCATCCCTGGACGGGTCAGGGCGCGCGGTAATGGTCAGGGTAATAAGCGCTGGCGAAGTGGTCCCGACCGCGCTGGTCAGTACATAGCGGAGTGTGAGGGTGCCGCTGGCCTGCGCGGCGGCGGTGAACAGTAGCTGATAGCCGTCACCAGAAGCCTGGATTGAAGCCTTACCCAGACTGGTGTCTGGCTGCTCCTGCAACCGTGCGCCGGTGAACGGACCGCCGGTCGCCCCGCCGGTCAGGCTGACGGTGACCGACTGCCCGGCGGCCACCATGGCGGTATGGTCAGCCGCGGACGATGCCGCCGCGCCAATGTCCAGCGAATATCCCGCCTGGTGAGCCCTGCCGGTGGCATCGGTCACCAGAACGCTGAACGTGCTTCTCCCGGAAACTTGCGGAGTACCCGACAGCTGGCCGTCACTAAACGTCAGTCCACGCGGCAGGGCGCCGCTCAGCTGCCAGCGATAGGGAGCGGTGCCGCCCGTGACACTGAGAGCCTGAGAGTATGCCTGCCCGGCTTTTCCCTCTGGCAGGGTGCCGCCCGCGGGCTGAAGCTGCAGGGCCGCGGATACGGCGGCACTGACCGCCAGCGAGTAGCTGGCCGTGCCGCTGTTGCCCAGGCTGTCAGTGGCAGTAACCTGGAAGCGGTAAGTACCGGACGCGGTCGGCGTTCCGGCCAGCGCCCCCGTTGCCGCGTTCAGCATGACGCCGGCGGGCAGGGTGGTGGCGCTGAAAGTATAGGGTGTGCTGCCGCCCGAAGCCGTCAGCGTCTGGCTCCAGCTGCTGCCCGACGTGGCCGGAGGCAGAGCGCCGCTGCCCGGTGACAACGTCAGCAGCACCGGCGTCACGGTCAGCGACACGCGGGCGCTGGCGGAAGTGCCGCTGCTGTTGGAGGCAGTATAGGTAAAGCCGTCGCTGCCCGCATACCCTGTGGCAGGCGTATAGGACACCGTCAGACCCGAAACGGCCAGGCTGCCGTGAGCCGGCGGGCTCACAATGCTGAGCGAGCTGGCCGTTCCGCCGGAGAGACTGAGCGTGACCGGATTGCTGCTGCTGTTGGCGGCCACGGTTGCCGTGCTGTCGCTGGCCACCGGTGAGGCGGCGCTGACGACCAGCGTATAGCTGGCGCTGCCGGTCGCACCGTTCGCATCCGTTGCGGTGACCTGGAGGCTGTAGCTGCCTGCGGCAGAGGGCGTTCCGGACAGCGTGCCGACCGATGCGTCGAGCGTGATCCCGGCGGGCAGTGCGGTGGCGGACCAGGTCCAGGGAGAGGTGCCGCCGGAAACCGTCAGATTCTGTGACCACGCGTTCCCCACAATGGCAGCGGTCAGCGCGCCTGATGCCGGCGTCACCTTTAGTACCGGAGGGGTAACCGTCAGAGATACGGTGGCATCGGAAGAGGTGCCGCCGCTGTTAGACGCATTCCAGATAAAGCTGTCGCTGCCTGAATAGCCGGCTCCGGGCGTGTAAATCACCGAGGTCCCGCTGACCGTCGCGCTGCCGTGCGCCGGTGAGGAGACCAGCGTCACTGAGCTCGCCGTTCCGCCGCTCAGGGAGAGCGGTATGACGTTGTTCGTGCTGTCAGCGGCTACGGTAGCGGCGCTGCCTGACGAAACCGGGGCGGCTTCCGCGCGAGTGACGCTGAGCGTATACGCCCGGGTCGTACCGTCCTGCGCCGTGACGACGACGGAAATGCTGGTTGTGCTGCCGGATGTCAGGCTGACGGACTGGGACGCCGAGCCGGATGCGACGGCGGTGCCGTCTACTGTCACGGTGGCGTGGCTCTCGGTAACAACGGGGGTGACAGTGACGGATGACACGCTGCTGGCGACCGAGGCGCTGTAACTGCTGGTTGCGACGCTGAAGGATGGTGACAACGTGCCTGACGAAAGCTTCAGATCGGAAAGCGTGGCGTCGGCGGAGATGACGGAGGCGCTGGTGCAGCTGAACACCAGATTGCTTATCTGACCGTTCGACGTCTTGGCGCGTAGGGCGACGCCGTTTGCCTCAAGGCTGCCTGAGGGCACGGTGATAGTCTCGGTGTGAGGCGAGCTACTGGGAGAGCTGGCGGCATTGTAGGTCTGGAAACTGCTGAGGTTGTAACGCGCAATGCTGACGCTGTCAGCCATCGCCGCGCTTCCACCGTATGCCCCACCGCTGTCGGTAAAGCTCAGCGTCAGGGCATCACCGGTCGCAAAGTCAGAAGCCGGGTAGCGGTTTGTGCTGAAGTCAAGGATGGAGGAGCCCGAGAGGGCATTTACCGCGGCGCAGCCGTTTGACAGCGCGAAGGCGACTGGCACAGAACAAAATATGACAAAAGCGGTGGTCAGGCCGACAGTTGTCCGCCTGAAAAAGCTGGCACAGCGCATAGTTCACCCAGAAACGTTTTGTTAGATTGTGTTTAAGATTTATCCTATAAGGTAAATTATCATGAGAAATTACTGCCACAAATACTGCCGGGCGAATATGAGCGCCTGCCTCCCTTCTCGCCACATACCCAGTGAAACATCCTGACTTACAATGGTTGCAGAATGATAAGCACTACTGAAGATTAGATTTATCAGCTTAATTAACTTCCTCCCGAGACTGCCCGAACACGTTTATCGCGGGTTTAAAGGCTGAACAGATCCGAGATTCCCTGCTAATTTTCTGTAGTTTATTTACACACAGAAACACCAGCGCGAAACATATAACCTGATAAGGAAATAAGCCGATGGTCGATGCGTTCTCGCCTGGGATCGTGCAGCAGTGGATGCCACGACTGAAATTAAGGTCGCACTGGCCGCAGCCGGGACACCTATAGGGCCGAATGACACGGCGATTGCAGGGCACGCCATCGCGGCCGGCGCCATTCTGGTCACCAACAACTCCCGGGAATTTGCCCGCGTCCCCGGACTCGAGCCTGAAGACTGGAGCCGTTAACCCGCCGTTTCCGGTCAATTTTACGTTGTGACGCCGGTGCCTCACTCCGGCACATTGCGACCCTTTACAGGGCAGAGAAGATAATAAGCATCAAACTGACAGAAGCAAAGATGGAGTC
>NZ_CP019447.1 GCF_001975225.1 Kosakonia cowanii JCM 10956 = DSM 18146
CTTTATCAGGGGTGCGCTCTAACCACCTGAGCTACAAGCCTGCAGAGATTTCACTGCTCGTTATTTTTCATCAGACAATCTGTGTGGACACTGCAGGGAAAGGTTCTTTAAGGTAAGGAGGTGATCCAACCGCAGGTTCCCCTACGGTTACCTTGTTACGACTTCACCCCAGTCATGAATCACAAAGTGGTAAGCGCCCTCCCGAAGGTTAAGCTACCTACTTCTTTTGCAACCCACTCCCATGGTGTGACGGGCGGTGTGTACAAGGCCCGGGAACGTATTCACCGTGACATTCTGATTCACGATTACTAGCGATTCCGACTTCATGGAGTCGAGTTGCAGACTCCAATCCGGACTACGACGCACTTTATGAGGTCCGCTAGCTCTCGCGAGATCGCTTCTCTTTGTATGCGCCATTGTAGCACGTGTGTAGCCCTGGTCGTAAGGGCCATGATGACTTGACGTCATCCCCACCTTCCTCCAGTTTATCACTGGCAGTCTCCTTTGAGTTCCCGGCCTAACCGCTGGCAACAAAGGATAAGGGTTGCGCTCGTTGCGGGACTTAACCCAACATTTCACAACACGAGCTGACGACAGCCATGCAGCACCTGTCTCACAGTTCCCGAAGGCACCAATCCATCTCTGGAAAGTTCTGTGGATGTCAAGACCAGGTAAGGTTCTTCGCGTTGCATCGAATTAAACCACATGCTCCACCGCTTGTGCGGGCCCCCGTCAATTCATTTGAGTTTTAACCTTGCGGCCGTACTCCCCAGGCGGTCGACTTAACGCGTTAGCTCCGGAAGCCACGCCTCAAGGGCACAACCTCCAAGTCGACATCGTTTACGGCGTGGACTACCAGGGTATCTAATCCTGTTTGCTCCCCACGCTTTCGCACCTGAGCGTCAGTCTTCGTCCAGGGGGCCGCCTTCGCCACCGGTATTCCTCCAGATCTCTACGCATTTCACCGCTACACCTGGAATTCTACCCCCCTCTACGAGACTCAAGCCTGCCAGTTTCGGATGCAGTTCCCAGGTTGAGCCCGGGGATTTCACATCCGACTTGACAGACCGCCTGCGTGCGCTTTACGCCCAGTAATTCCGATTAACGCTTGCACCCTCCGTATTACCGCGGCTGCTGGCACGGAGTTAGCCGGTGCTTCTTCTGCGGGTAACGTCAATCGACGCGGTTATTAACCACATCGCCTTCCTCCCCGCTGAAAGTACTTTACAACCCGAAGGCCTTCTTCATACACGCGGCATGGCTGCATCAGGCTTGCGCCCATTGTGCAATATTCCCCACTGCTGCCTCCCGTAGGAGTCTGGACCGTGTCTCAGTTCCAGTGTGGCTGGTCATCCTCTCAGACCAGCTAGGGATCGTCGCCTAGGTGAGCCGTTACCCCACCTACTAGCTAATCCCATCTGGGCACATCTGATGGCAAGAGGCCCGAAGGTCCCCCTCTTTGGTCTTGCGACGTTATGCGGTATTAGCTACCGTTTCCAGTAGTTATCCCCCTCCATCAGGCAGTTTCCCAGACATTACTCACCCGTCCGCCACTCGTCAGCAAAGCAGCAAGCTGCTTCCTGTTACCGTTCGACTTGCATGTGTTAGGCCTGCCGCCAGCGTTCAATCTGAGCCATGATCAAACTCTTCAATTTAAAGTTTGATGCTCATCGAATTAAACCGTAATGAATTACGTGTTCACCCGTGAGACTTGGTATTCATTTATCGTCCGAGGACGTTAAGAATCCATGTCACCTGAGTGCCCACACAGATTGTCTGATAAATTGTTAAAGAGCAGTGCCGCTTCGCTTTTCGCAGCGGCGCGGGGTGTGCATATTACGCTTTCCCGCTGTGAAGTCAACTGATTATTTTCAGAATTCTTCACCTGACAGGCCGGTGTGTTTGCCGTTGTGCCGTGTCAGTGGAGGCGCATTATAGGGAGTTAATTCCTGCTGACAACCCCTAATTTCAAAAAAGTTTTCGTTCGCTTATTTTTCGGTCGCAATGCCCATTAAACGGGCGTTTTGCTTTTTAACTGAGCGATTTCGCGAGCGAAATGTGCCACTTGCTGCCAGTCGGTATAGACCACTTCCTGACTGGTGTTCGTTTCGCCCCCTGTCATCTTCATGATCAACCGAATCATAAAGCGGTCATACCAGCGATAACGCGGATAACGGAGCGCACCGGCAAATACAGCGCAGTGATCTGGCTTCCAGGGAGACGAGAGAAGAAACTTGCGCGTATAGCTATTCGTCTGCGGCGAACTCTTCTCTGGTTTACGCGCGACCAGGTTGACGGAGTAGAACGCGCTCGGCAGAGTATTCAGGGTTTGCAGATGCTTTTTAACAAAGCTCTCCAGCGCCGGGTGGAAATGACCGTAGCGAATAGAGGCCCCAATCACCACGCGGTCATACTTCGCCCACTCAATCTCCGGCGTGCGGTTCAGGTTCACCACATCGGCGTAAACGCCCAGCTCTTTCAGTTCAGAGGCGAGGTAAGAGGCAATCTCCCGCGTTTGCCCATCCCGGGTAGAGAAAAGAATCAATGTTTTCACGTAACGCTCCCTTATTCGCGCCAGAAAGTGGGGGTAAACAGCACCAGCAGGGTGAAGACCTCCAGACGACCAAACAGCATGTTGGCGATAAGCACCCATTTTGCCACCGGGTTCATACTGGCGAAGTTGTCGGCCACTACGCCCAGCCCCGGCCCCAGGTTATTGAGCGTAGCCACAACCGAAGCGAAGGCGGAGAAATCATCCACGCCGGTGGCGATAATCGCCAGCATGCTGACAATAAAGACCAGCGCATAGGCGGAGAAGAATCCCCATACCGCTTCAAGAATACGTTCCGGCAGCGCGCGCTGGCCGAGCTTAATGCTGTAAACCGCATTAGGGTGCACCAGACGCTTCAGCTCGCGGTTCCCCTGCTTAAAGAGCAGCAAGATGCGGATCACTTTCAGGCCACCGCCCGTTGAACCGGCACAACCCCCGATAAACGCCGAGCATAACAACAGCACCGGCAGGAACAGCGGCCAGCGGGCAATGCTGTCGGTGGTAAAGCCAGCCGTGGTCGCCATGGAGACCACCTGGAAGAAAGCCTGGTTCACCGTGGTCAGCGCTGAGGTGTAGACATCATGGAACCAGAGCACCACGGTACAGATGACCACCAGCGTCAGTTGCACGCCGATAAACATGCGAAACTCCGGATCGCGCCAGTACACTTTCAGGCTGCGCCCGCTCAGCAGCGAGAAGTGCAAACCGTAGTTACAGCCGGAGATAAGTAAGAAGATAGCAATAATGGTGTTAATCGTCGGGCTGTCGAAATAGCCGATACTGGCATCGTGCGTCGAGAAGCCGCCGATAGCGATAGTGGCGAAGCTGTGCCCGATAGCGTCAAACGCTGGCATGCCGGCAAACCACAGCGCCAGCGCGCAGGCCACCGTCAGTAACACATAGATAAGCCACAACGTCTTCGCCGTTTCCGCAATACGCGGGCGCATCTTATTGTCTTTCAGCGGCCCCGGCATCTCGGCGCGATAGAGCTGCATACCGCCGACGCCAAGAATAGGCAGAATGGCGACGGCCAGCACAATGATCCCCATCCCGCCGAACCACTGCAGCATCTGGCGATAAAAGAGAATCGCGTGCGGCAGCGAATCAAGCCCCACCAGCGTGGTGGCACCCGTGGTTGTCAAACCAGAGAAGGATTCAAAAAAGGCGTCTGTTACCGTCAGGTTCGGGCTTTCCGAGAATATAAAGGGCAGCGCACCGACGCTGCCCAGTACGGTCCAGAAGAGCACCACTATCAGAAACCCTTCGCGGGATTTCAGCTCCCCTTTCTCACGGCGGTTCGGCCACCACAAGATGGAGCCAATCACCAGCGCGGCGAGAAAGGTCTGGGTAAACGCGCGCCCCGCGCCGTCACGGTAAATAAGGGCTACCAGTCCAGGTAAGATCATCGTTCCGGAAAAGAGGATGACCAGCAGTCCAACGATTCGGGTTATGGCGCGAAAATGCATCTCTGCCGCTTCCTATGGTGTTCAGAAAATCAGGTGGCGATTATTCTTCAGTTTTTAACAATTGCAATGCGCCACGGCTAAAATCAGCCAGCTTTGCCGAAAAAGCGTCCAGATGACTCTGCGGAAGCGCCACACGTAGCTGCACCGCCGCCTGATAGTCGCTGGAGATAATTTTGCCGTCGAACTGCCCGAGCAGCCCTTCGATTCCCGCAAGCTGTGCATAATCGCAACACAAAGTATATTCGGTTAACGGCATTTTGCGGGTGGTGGTGAGCTGCGTGAGCGCCTGCTGCACGCCGCCGCCATACGCCTTCACCAGCCCGCCGGTGCCCAACAGCACGCCGCCATAGTAACGCACCACTACCGCGGTAATTTCCCCGACGCCGCTGCCCATCAGCTGCGCGAGGATCGGCTTGCCCGCCGTCCCTGCCGGCTCGCCATCGTCAGAAAAGCCTAACTGCTGTGAATCATCCGGCGCACCAGCAACCCACGCCACGCAGTGGTGGCGGGCAGTCGGGTGTTCAGCGCGCACAGACTCGACAAACGCCTTTGCCGCCTCGACGCCATCCGTGTGCGCCAGCAGGGTAATAAAGCGGCTCTTTTTGATCTCCTCGCTAAAGGTGACCGGCGCCGCCGGAATAGGCCAGCTCTCCATTAGGCCAGCTTCAGATCCCGCGTCATGTTCTCGGTACCATTCTCATGGATGACGACGTTATCTTCGATACGGATGCCGCCAAACGGCTTCAGCGCCTCAATTTTCTGCCAGTTGAAGTGCTTGCCGAGCGGGCCATCGCGCCACGGCGCCAGCAGCGACTCAATAAAGTAGATCCCCGGCTCAATGGTGACGACCATACGCGGCTGCATCACACGGGTGCAGCGCAGGTAAGGATATTTCGACGGCGCGGCCAGATGGGTACCGGTGTCATCCTGCATAAAGCCACCGACATCATGCACCTGCAAACCGAGCGGGTGACCGAGGCCATGCGGCATAAACGGCCCGGTAATGTTCTGCTCAACCATCGCCTCTTCGCTGATATCGGTGACAATCTGGTGGCGACGCAGCAGTTTCGCGATGCGCTGATGGAACTGAACATGGTAGTCAACGTAGTTAACGCCCGCTTTCAGTGTGGCGATCAGCGCGAGCTGCTCTTCATTCACATCTTTTATAAGCTGCGCAAAGTCGGTGTCGCTGTTCGCCGCCCAGGTACGCGTTAAATCGGCGGCATAACCGTTATATTCCGCACCAGCATCAAGCAGGAAACTGCGCATCTCGGCGGGCGCACGGTGATCGAGTTTGGTGTAGTGCAGCACTGCGGCATGTTCATTAAGCGCCACGATATTGCCGTACGGCACATCGGTATCGCGATGCCCGGTGGCGGTCAGGTAGGCCAGGTTGATGTCGAACTCGCTCATCCCGGACTGGAACGCTTCATGCGCCGCACGATGACCGATCACCGCGGTCTTCTGCGCTTCGCGCATACAGGCCAGCTCGTAATCCGTTTTATAGGCGCGGTAGTAGTGCAAGTAATCAATCACCGCTTTCGGGTTGATATTGCTGGCGGCGATATCGAGCTTCAGCGCGCGCTCAGGCACCGGGCCTATATAGGCGATATTGCCGCGCGCGGCAGGCAGCTGGCCGCCGATACCATCGGCTTTCGGCAGGGCAATCACCTCAATCTCTTCGGTCCAGAATGAGGTCGGCAGCGGCTCAACGTTATGCCAGTAATCGACCGGCAGATAGAACCACAGCTTCGGCTTGTTCACGCCATCCACCAGCAGCCAGCAGTCCGGCACCTGAGTTACCGGCACCCAGGCTTTGAATTGCGGGTTCACTTTAAAGGGATAGGGATGGTCATCAAGAAAGACGTTAAACAGTTCACCAGAGTGAATCAGTAACGCATCAAGATTACTGCGCGCCAGCACGTCACGCGCGCGTTCTTGTAGGGTAACAATATGATTTTTATACAGCGCTGCCAGCGAATCCATCGTCTTTCCTTTTGTTAATCAAGACCACAAGTTGTCGCATCTTAGCACACCTCCTTTTATGTGAGTGATTTCCGCCGAGCGTGATCGACGCTGCATTTTTTTAATGACTCATTTGCAATTTATTAACATAAAAACCACACTCCGCTTCATCTGGTACGACCAGATCACTGCTGAATTCTGGAGACTGACATGCTCTACAAAGGCAATAACCTGTACCTCAACTGGCTGGAAGATGGCATTGCCGAACTGGTGTTCGATGCGCCCGGCTCAGTGAATAAGCTCGATACCGCCACCGTCGCCAGCCTCGGCGAAGCGCTGGACGTGCTGGAGAAGCAAACAGATTTAAAAGGGCTGCTGTTGCGCTCGGAGAAAGCGGCCTTTATCGTCGGTGCCGACATTACCGAGTTCCTCTCCCTCTTCCAGGTTCCTCAGGAGCAGCTGAGCCAGTGGCTGCATTTCGCCAACAGCGTCTTTAACCGCCTGGAAGATCTGCCGGTGCCGACCCTCTCTGCGGTCAACGGGTACGCCCTCGGCGGCGGCTGCGAATGTGTGCTGGCAACCGACTACCGCCTGGCGACACCGGATCTGCGCATCGGCCTGCCGGAAACCAAACTCGGTATTATGCCGGGCTTTGGCGGCTCGGTGCGTCTGCCGCGCCTGCTGGGTGCCGATAGCGCGCTGGAAATTATCGCCGCCGGGAAAGATGTCGATGCTGAACAGGCACTGAAAATTGGCCTTGTCGATGGCATCGTCAAACCAGAGAAGCTCCGTGAAGGCGCTGTCGCCATTCTGCGCCAGGCGATTAATGGCGATCTCGACTGGAAAGCGAAGCGTCAGCCGAAGCTTGAGCCGTTGAAGCTCAGCAAAATCGAAGCCTCGATGAGTTTCACCATCGCCAAAGGCATGGTGATGCAGACCGCCGGAAAACACTACCCTGCGCCGATCACCGCGGTGAAAACCATTGAAGCGGCGGCGAAGCTGGGGCGTGACGAGGCGTTAAAGCTGGAGAACCAGAGTTTTGTCCCACTGGCGCACAGTAAAGAAGCGCGCGCGCTGGTTGGCATCTTCCTTAACGATCAATTCGTCAAAGGTAAAGCGAAGAAGCTCACCGCCGATGTCGAGACGCCAAAACAGGCGGCCGTGCTGGGCGCGGGCATTATGGGCGGCGGCATTGCCTACCAGTCAGCCTGGAAAGGCGTGCCGGTATTGATGAAGGATATTAATGAGAAGTCGCTCAGCCTCGGCATTAATGAAGCAGGCAAGCTGCTGAATAAACAGCTTGAGCGCGGCAAAATCGACGGACTCAAGCTGGCGAAGGTGATCGCCACCATCCAGCCAACGCTGGAGTACGCCGGGTTCGAACGCGTGGATGTGGTTGTCGAAGCGGTCGTAGAAAACCCGAAAGTGAAAAAAGCGGTGCTGGCGGAAACAGAAGAGAAAGTTCGCCCGGATACCGTGCTGGCCTCTAATACTTCCACCATTCCTATCAGCGAGCTGGCAAGCGTGCTGAAACGCCCGGAGAACTTCTGCGGCATGCACTTCTTTAACCCGGTGCACCGCATGCCGCTGGTTGAAGTGATCCGCGGCGAGAAAACCTCCGATCAGACCATCGCCAAAGTGGTGGCCTGGGCGAGCAAGATGGGTAAAACGCCGATTGTGGTCAACGACTGTCCCGGCTTCTTCGTCAACCGCGTGCTGTTCCCCTACTTTGCTGGTTTCAGCCAGCTGCTGCGCGATGGCGCGGACTTCCGCAAAATCGACAAAGTGATGGAGAAACAGTTCGGCTGGCCGATGGGCCCGGCTTACCTGCTCGACGTGGTCGGTATTGATACCGCGCATCATGCACAGGCGGTAATGGCTGCCGGTTTCCCGCAGCGTATGCAGAAAGATTATCGCGACGCCATCGACGCGCTGTTTGAGGCGAACCGCTTTGGGCAGAAGAATGGCCTCGGTTTCTGGCGCTATAAAGAGGACAGCAAAGGCAAACCGAAGAAAGAGGAAGATAGCGCGGTTGAAAGCCTGCTGAGCGATGTGCGCCAGGGCAGCCATGAGTTCTCCGATCAGGAGATCATCGCCCGCATGATGATCCCGATGGTCAATGAAGTGGTGCGTTGCCTTGAGGAGGGCATTATCGCCAGCCCAGCCGAAGCGGATATGGCGCTGGTGTATGGACTCGGCTTCCCTCCGTTCCACGGCGGCGCTTTCCGCTGGCTCGATACGCTTGGCAGCGCGAAGTATCTCGATATGGCGCAAGCGTATCAGCACCTTGGGCCGCTGTATGACGTCCCGGCCGGGTTACGTGAAAAGGCCCGCCACAACGATCCTTACTATCCCGCGGTTGAACCTGCGCGCCCGGTTGGCGCTTTGAAAACGGCTTAAGGAGTCACAATGGAACAGGTTGTCATTGTCGATGCAGTACGTACCCCGATGGGCCGTTCAAAAGGCGGCGCCTTTCGCCACGTTCGCGCGGAAGATCTCTCTGCGCACCTGATGCGTAGCCTTTTGGCGCGCAACCCGGCGCTTGAGGCGAGTGCGATTGACGATATTTACTGGGGCTGTGTTCAGCAGACCCTCGAACAGGGCTTCAACATTGCCCGTAACGCCGCGCTGCTGGCGGAGATCCCCCACTCGGTTCCGGCGGTCACGGTCAACCGCCTGTGCGGCTCCTCGATGCAAGCGCTGCATGATGCCGCGCGCATGATCATGACCGGCGATGCGCAGGTCTGCCTGGTGGGCGGCGTGGAACATATGGGCCACGTGCCGATGAACCACGGTGTCGATTTCCACCCGGGTATGAGCCGTAACGTTGCCAAAGCAGCGGGAATGATGGGGCTGACCGCAGAAATGCTGT
This sequence comes from Kosakonia cowanii JCM 10956 = DSM 18146, assembly GCF_001975225.1. NCBI lineage: Bacteria > Pseudomonadati > Pseudomonadota > Gammaproteobacteria > Enterobacterales > Enterobacteriaceae > Kosakonia > Kosakonia cowanii. The sequence goes on from NZ_CP019447.1 coordinate 8,855, forward strand.
CGCGCATGCACGGCATCAGCCGCGAAATGCAGGATGCTTTCGCTGCCCGCTCTCATGCTCGTGCCTGGGCCGCTACGCAGTCCGGCGCGTTCAAAAACGAGATCATTCCCACCGGCGGGCATGACGCCGACGGGGTGCTCAAGCAGTTTAACTACGATGAAGTGATCCGCCCGGAAACCACCGTTGAAGCGCTCTCTACGCTGCGCCCGGCGTTCGACCCGGTCAGCGGCACCGTCACTGCCGGTACATCATCGGCGCTGTCGGATGGCGCATCGGCGATGCTGGTGATGAGCGAAAGCCGCGCTCGCGAGCTTGGTTTAACCCCGCGCGCGCGGATCCGCTCGATGGCGGTGGTCGGCTGCGATCCGTCGATTATGGGTTACGGCCCGGTGCCGGCGTCGCAGCTGGCGCTGAAAAAAGCGGGGCTGACCGCCAGCGATATCGATCTGTTTGAGATGAACGAAGCGTTTGCCGCGCAGATCCTGCCGTGCATTAAGGATCTGGGGCTGATGGAGCAGATCGACGAGAAGATCAACCTTAACGGCGGCGCGATCGCCCTCGGTCATCCGCTGGGCTGCTCCGGTACCCGTATCAGCACCACGCTGCTCAACCTGATGGAGCGCAAAGATGCCCATCTTGGTCTGGCAACAATGTGTATCGGTTTGGGTCAGGGGATCGCCACGGTGTTTGAGCGCGTATAACGCATCACCTATGCCGGGGGCGCTGCGCTTGCCCGGCCTACAAGCACGCACCCGTAGGCTGGATAAGGCGCTTGCGCCGCCATCCGGCACGGAACGACGGGGGCGCTGCGCTTGCCCGGCCTACAAAACACGCACCCGTAGGCCGGATAAGGCACTTGTGCCGCCATCCGGCACGGATCGCCGGGGGCGCTGCGCTTGCCCGGCCTACAAGCACACGCCCGTAGGCCGGATAAGGCGCTTGCGCCACCATCCGGCACGGAACGCCGGGGGCGCTGCGCTTGCCCGGCCTACAAAACACACGCCCGTAGGCCGGATAAGGCGCTTGCGCCGCCATCCGGCATGTAGGCTGAAAGAGAGAAAATTTAGTTGCCGTTTTTACCGCCTGTCAGGGGCGGTTTTTTTATGGCGTAATACGAAAGGCGCCCAATGCCGCTATGGCGGCAAGGGCAAAGATAAAATCAGATGAACGCGAACGCGTCGCCAAACAACCGATCCTCACGCGCGCCGCGCTCGTTGCAGAAGAGATCGCGGGCAATTTTTGCCATCTCGAAGCGGCCAGCAATGTAGATATCGTGCCCGGAGAGGGAGCCGAAATCCTGCAGTACGGCGGCGAGTACGGTGCCTGAACGGCCGCGCCACTCTTCATCCGGCTGCTCTACTACTGGCACTACATTCAGATTCGGGTGTGTAACCGACAGCGCTTCCAGCTCGGAGAGATCGTAGAGGTGCTTCGCTTCACGGCCGCCCCAGTAAATGGTGATATCACGGTCCGGCGTTTTCGCCAGTGAGGTGAGCAGAATAGAGCGCACATAGGAGAAACCTGTCCCACCGGCAATCAGCACCATCGGGCGCTCTTCATCGTCGCGCAGCCAGGCATCGCCGTGGGGAATGTCGATGACGATTGCGCGCTCTTTCAGAATGCGATCCATCACCGCCATTGCGTAAAGGTTCAACTCGGAAGCACCGATATGCAGTTCGATATAGTCGTGCTGATCGGGGGTCGACGCCATGGAGAAGGGGCGCTTGTCGCGCTCATCCATCACCACCATCAAGTACTGGCCTGCACGAAATGAAAATGCCGCTTCCGGCACTAAACGGACGCGATACACGGTATCAGTGATGGCATCTACCGAGGTCACTTTACAGCTTAAGGTTGTCATGCGCTCTCTCTGTCGGGTCTATTTTTCGGCGTTCATTATGGCCAGTTCATCCCAGATGGCGTCGATTCGCGCCGTCACCTCGGGATCCTTTTTGATGGGGCGACCCCACTCACGGTCGGTTTCGCCGGGCCATTTATTGGTGGCATCCAGTCCCATTTTTGAACCAAGCCCGGAAACCGGCGAGGCAAAATCCAGATAATCGATCGGCGTATTCTCCACCAGCACAGTATCCCGTGCAGGGTCCATGCGGGTGGTGATCGCCCAGATCACATCGTTCCAGTCGCGGGCGTTAACATCGTCATCGCACACGATCACAAATTTGGTGTACATAAACTGGCGCAGGAAAGACCAGACGCCCATCATCACGCGCTTGGCGTGCCCGGCATACTGCTTCTTGATGGTCACTACCGCCAGGCGATAGGAACACCCTTCCGGCGGAAGATAGAAGTCGACAATTTCCGGGAACTGCTTTTGCAGGATCGGCACAAACACTTCATTCAGCGCCACGCCCAGCACCGCGGGTTCATCCGGCGGACGTCCGGTGTAGGTAGAGTGATAGATCGCATCTTCACGCTGGGTGATGTGCGTAACCGTAAACACCGGGAAATTATCGATTTCATTATAGTAGCCGGTGTGATCGCCATACGGCCCTTCCGGTGCCATCTCACCCGCTTCAATATAGCCTTCCAGCACGATCTCCGCGCTGGCGGGCACTTCCAGATCGTTTGATATGCACTTCACGACTTCGGTTTTATTGCCGCGCAGCAGCCCGGCAAAGGCATATTCAGAGAGGGTATCCGGCACCGGCGTCACGGCGCCAAGAATGGTGGCCGGATCGGCACCCAGCGCCACGGCGACCGGGAAACGCTCGCCCGGGCGGGCATTTTGCCACTCCTGAAAATCGAGAGCGCCGCCGCGGTGCGAGAGCCAGCGCATAATCAGCTTATTTTTGCCGATCAGCTGCTGGCGGTAGATCCCCAGGTTCTGGCGCTCTTTGTGCGGCCCGCGGGTGACGGTCAGACCCCAGGTGATCAGCGGTGCGGCATCTTCCGGCCAGCACTGCATAATCGGGATGGTGTGCAGATCGACCGCATCGCCCTGCACCACCTTTTGCTGGCACGGCGCACCGCGCAGGCGTTTGGTCGGCATGTTCAGCACTTGCTTGAACTGCGGCAGCTTATCGAAGAGATCGCGAAACCCTTTTGGCGGCTCCGGCTCTTTGAGAAACGCCAGCAGTTTGCCGACATCGCGCAGCGCGCTGACATCATCCTGCCCCATACCCAATGCGACACGACGCGGCGTGCCGAAGAGGTTGCACAACACCGGCATCGCGTAGCCTTTCGGATTTTCAAACAACAACGCCGGACCGCCCGCACGCAGCGTGCGATCGGCGATTTCCGTCATTTCGAGATAGGGATCAACCGGAAGCGCGATGCGTTTCAGCTCGCCCTGTTGCTCAAGTAGTGTCAGAAAGTCGCGAAGATCGGTGTATTTCATGGGGTTATGATTGCCTCCAGATAAGCGCTTTATTATACGGTGTTCGTCTTAAGGTTGCTGTATTTTTGTTAAATAGGCGTGAAATACAACGGCATTGCTCAGTCAGCGTTATAATCACCTTAGCCATCATGCGGTGGTTTTGATATTCTTGCGGCCGAACTTACGGAAAAGAGTCATTATGCAATCCTGGTATCTACTCTACTGCAAACGAGGCCAACTTCAGCGCGCCCAGGAACACCTGGAACGCCAGTCAGTCTCCTGTCTGACGCCGATGATTGCGCTGGAAAAGATTGTCCGCGGCAAGCGGACAACGGTGAAAGAGCCTCTCTTTCCAAACTACCTGTTTGTGGAATTCGATCCAGAGGTCATACACACCACGACCATCAACGCGACGCGCGGTGTCAGCCACTTCGTACGTTTTGGCATGCATCCGGCGAGCGTTCCGCACGCGGTGATCCAGCAGCTTGAAGCGTATCAGCCGGAAGGGATTACCGACCCGGAAACCCCTTACCCTGGCGACAGCGTTGTGATTACGGAAGGCGCGCTGGAAGGGTTGCAGGCTATCTTCAAAGAGCCGGATGGCGAAGCGCGTTCCATGCTGCTGCTGCATCTTCTTAATAAGCAAGTTTTGCAGAGTGTCAAAAACACCGATTTCCGCAAAGCCTGACCGCTTAAAACGCAATACCGAATAGCCGCTTCACGTTCTCATCCGTCGCAGTACTCAGCGCCTGCGGCGTTTCACCGCGCAGTTCGGCGACCGTGCTCAGAATATGCTCCAGCAAAGCAGGCTCGTTACGGCGGGAAGCGGGCTTCGGTTTAAGATCGCGCGGCAGCAGCCAGGGCGCATCGGTCTCAATCATCAGCCGATCGGCAGGAATCATTGGCACCACTTCGCGCAGCTCCAGCCCGCGTCGCTCATCGCACACCCAACCGGTAATTCCGAGACAGAGACCCCGCGCAATGCACTCCTGCGCCTCTTGCGCCGAACCGGTAAAACAGTGCAGTACCGCACCGGAGAGCTTATCGAGCCAGGGATCCAGCAGAGTGAGAAAACGCTGATGGGCATCGCGACAGTGCAGAAACACCGGCAGATTAAGCTCGGCGGCCAATTCCAGCTGTGCGCTGAACGCCTGCTCCTGCTCCTGCGGCGTTGAGAAGTTACGATTGAAATCGAGCCCGCACTCGCCGATTGCCACCACACCCGGCATCGCCGCCAGAGCACGAATCGCCTGTTCGGTCTCTTCCGTCCAGCTACTGCTGTCATGCGGATGTACGCCAGCGGTCGACCAGCAGCGCGTGTAGCGCTGCGTCAGCTGCTGCGCCTGCTGGCTCTCATGCAGGTTAGTGCCGGTAATTAACATCCCGGTCACGCCCGCCGCCTGCGCGCGGGAGACAATATCATCCCGATCACGGTCAAACTGCGAGCTGGTTAAATTTACGCCAATATCAAACATGCTGTTTCCCATACAACAACCGCCCTGGCGGGCGGCTGATTATTACTCTTCGGTGGTTTCCGTTTCGCTCTCATCGTCCGGCACGCGACGCTTACCGACGTAGAAGCGAGCGAAAAAGACGCCGACTTCAAACAGGCAGTACATCGGGATCGCCAGCAGCGTTTGCGAAAAGACATCCGGCGGCGTCAGCAGCATGCCGACAACAAACGCGCCAACCAGCACATAAGGGCGCTTCTGCCGCAGGTCGTCCGGCGTAGTGACGCCCATCCAGCAGATCAGGACGATGGCGACCGGCACTTCAAACGAGACGCCGAAGGCCATAAACAGCGCCATCACAAAGCTGAGATAGCTGGCGATATCGGTCGAGACCTGCACCCCTTCCGGCGCGGTGTGGGTCAAAAAGCCAAACGCCAGCGGGAAGACCACGAAGTAGGCGAATGCCATACCGATATAGAACAGCAGCGAGCTGGAGACCAGCAGCGGCACCACCAGGCGGCGCTCATGCTTGTAGAGCGCGGGTGCAACAAAGGCCCACACCTGGTAGAGCACAACCGGCGCGGAGAGGATCAGTGACACCATAAAGGTGAGCTTGATCGGCGTGAAGAAGGGCGAGGCGACATCGGTGGCGATCATCGTCGCGCCCAGCGGCATCTGTTTGATCAGCGGCGCGGAGACCAGCTGGTAGATATCATTCGCGAAGTAGACCAGCGCGAGGAAAATCACCATCACCGCGATGATGCAGTTCAACAGACGTTTACGCAGCTCAATCAGATGCGCGATCAGCGGTTGGGTATCGTCTACGGCCATGTTCAGGACTTATCACTTGCAGAGGGGGTGGAGTCGGAAACCGGCGCAGCGGTTTTCGCCAGAGAGATTTTTGCCGGGGCAGTTTCTTCCGGCACTTCCTGGGGAGCCTGTTGCGGCGCGCTCACCTGATGTTCAGCAACGCCAGGCGTAACGCCTTCATGCTGCGCTTCGTAATCTTTCACCACCGGGTTATGGATGGTATGCGCTTCGTCACTCGCTTTTTCCGCGTCGTTGGCGCTGTAGGTGCGCTTCATCGATTCCGCCGCCTGACGCAGCTCGTCCATCGACTCTTTCAACTCCGGCGTCAGGTTATCCAGGCTCGCTTTCTCCACCTTCTTCAGGCTGTCCTGGAACTCCTGCAGCTTAAGCTCCTGCGTCAGTTCGTTCTGTACGGTGGTCGCCAGCGAGCGCAGGGCGCGGATCCAGCCAACCACAGTGCGCACGGCGACGGGCAAACGCTTAGGCCCCAGCACCACCAGACCAATGATAAAAACGAGTAACAATTCGCCAAAACCTATATCGAACACGACTTACACCTGCTCTTTATCGTGACGTTTTTCGTCGCTCTTCACGACGTCGGGGTTACGGGTATCAGAGAGATTCTTCGCGATAAAATCTGCATCCTGTGCCGATTTTGCCTCACTCTCTTTTTTATCATCGTCGCTCATCGCTTTTTTGAAGCCCTTGATCGACGCGCCAAGATCGGAGCCAATCGAGCCGAGCTTTTTGGTGCCAAACAGCAGCACAACGATGACCGCAATAACCACCAACTGCCAAATGCCGATACTACCCATACTCACTTCCCCTCTAAGAGACGATGTTAGAAAGAGGCCACAGTATACACGTTATCCCCTGGGCTGCATGTCCCTGACCGGCATGGCCAGGGCGCATCAGGTCAGCGCGTCTTACGCCAGCCCAGCAGCCAGACAAGCAGCCCGCCGCCCATTAACCACAAAGGATTATTTGCCAGCTCAGGACGGGTTATCAGCAATAACGTGCCGCTTAACAGCAGCGTCGCACCGATACCAAACAGATAGCGCGACTGCCCCTGCCGTACGCGGTTGACCTCTAACTCTCGGGCAATTTTATCAACGCTTTGTTGCAAATGTTTTCCTTGCTGCAATCCGTTGAAGATCAGTTCAGGAACTTCCGGCATTCTTTCGATCCAGAAGGGGCCCTTCTCCTTGATTGCCCGCACCAGCGCCGGGAAACCAACCTGGTCTTTGATCCACGTTTCAAGGAAAGGCTTCGCCGTTTTCCACAAATCGAGCTGCGGATAGAGCTGACGCCCTACTCCCTCAATGTAGAGCAGCGTTTTTTGCAGTAGTACCAGCTGTGGCTGCACTTCCATATTGAAGCGGCGCGCGGTGTTAAAGAGGTTCAGCAGCACGTGACCAAAGGAGATCTCCGCCAGCGGCTTCTCAAAGATCGGCTCGCAGACGGTACGGATGGCAAACTCAAACTCTTCGACGTTGGTATCTGCCGGTACCCACCCTGAATCAACGTGCAGCTCCGCCACTTTGCGGTAGTCACGGTTGAAGAAGGCGATAAAGTTCTCCGCCAGATAGCGCTTATCTTCTTTGTTCAGCGAGCCGACGATACCGCAGTCAATGCCGATGTATTGCGGATCTTCCGGGTGATCGTAGCTAACGAAAATGTTGCCAGGGTGCATATCGGCATGGAAGAAGCTGTCCCGGAACACCTGGGTGAAGAAGACCTGCACACCGCGTTCAGCCAGCAGCTTCATGTTGGTGCCGTTCTTCTCCAGCGCCGCGACATCGGAAACCGGGATGCCGTAGATGCGCTCCATCACCATCATGTTCTGGCTGCAGTAGTCGGAATAGACTTCCGGCACATAGAGCATCGGGCTGTTTTCAAAGTTGCGGCGCAGCTGAATGGCATTCGCCGATTCACGCAGCAGATCGAGTTCGTCGATCAGCGTCTTCTCATATTCGTGCACCACTTCTTGCGGGCGCAAACGGCGGCCATCCGGCAGCAGGCGCGGAACCCAGCCCGCCAGGCGGTAGATCAGGCGCAGGTCCGCTTTGATGATCGGCAGAATGTCCGGGCGGATCACTTTGATCACCACCTCTTTGCCATTCTCTTTCAGCCGTGCGGTATGCACCTGCGCGATGGAGGCGGATGCCAGCGGTTCAATATTGAAATCGTCAAACCACTCTTCGACCGGGCGATCGCCCATCGCTTTTTCAATCTGCTTTTTTGCAAGCCTTCCGTCGAAGGGCGCAACGCGATCCTGCAACATCGCCAGCTGATCGGCGATCATAGGCGGGAAGAGATCGCGGCGGGTGGAGAGCATCTGCCCGAATTTAATCCATACCGGCCCAAGTTCTTGCAGGGCAAGGCGCAGACGAACGCCCAACTCCTTCTCTTTATGCCGGTTGGGCATCCAGAAGAGGGTTCTGCGCCACAGGCGCAGCGGCAGGGTAAGACGCATGTTGGGGATGAGCTCATCAAGCCCGTAACTCAAAAAAGTCTGGATGATGAAATAGAGTCGCCGTAATTCTCCGGGCGTCATTTGCCCTCCAGTTTATCCAGTCGTTTGGCTAAGGCGTCCGCGGCACGTTCAGCGGCCGCTGTCTCTTCGGCAAACCAGGCGATTTCCAGCGCGCCCGGTGCCACCCGCCACTCTTCCGTTAAGGCTTCAGAGAGATAGCGCTGCTGGCGCGTAAAGCCGTGGCGAAAAAGGCGCGCGCCGCCGCGCAGAAATTTGCTGATACCCTCAGCGGCGATGTCGCCAGTCCACGGCGCAAGCACTTCCGCCGGGTCAAACTCGGCCTGATCCATCAGTGAAGAGAGGTTTTGTACGACCTGAATATCGCCCTGCACTTCCAGTTCACCGCTGCGGATAAGCGCGGTGAGCTGCTGACGATCGCGCAGCTTCGGCAGCACGTTGAGGCGGGTAATGACCGAACAGTCGGCTTCCCCTTCCCACTCGCTCAGCACGTCAACCTGGCGCTCGCTGAAGACCAGCACAATTGGCGCGGAAAACTCCTGCACCACCACGCGCAGCACTTTGCCGTAGAGACGCTGGCGCGCCGCTTTCAGCGCGCTGTCGCGGTAAAAAAAGGTATTCAGCACGCGTTCAATTCCCGCGGCCACCATCGGCTTAAAGGGCATACGCACTCCTGTCAGAATTTGTAGCCACGGTGCAGGGCAACAATACCGGCGGTCAGGTTGTAGTAATCGACGTTTTCAAAACCAGCATCCTGCATCATCGCTTTCAGGGTGTCCTGATCGGGATGCATACGGATGGATTCAGCCAGGTAACGGTAGCTCTCCGCGTCGTTTGCCACCATCTGACCAATGCGCGGCAGAACGTGGAAGGAGTAAGCATCGTAAGCTTTGCTCAGCGGCTCAATAACCGGTTTGGAGAACTCCAGCACCAGCAGACGGCCGCCCGGCTTCAGCACGCGAAACATGGAGCGCAGCGCTTTCTCTTTGTCGGTAACGTTACGCAAACCGAAGGAGATGGTGATGCAGTCGAAAGTGTTGTCCGGGAACGGCAGCGCTTCGGCGTTCGCCTGCACATATTCAACGTTGCCGATAACACCAAGATTGCGCAGCTTTTCGCGGCCCATCTTCAGCATCGACTCGTTGATATCCGCCAGCACAACCTGGCCGGTTTCGCCAACCAGACGAGAAAATTTTGCGGTGAGATCGCCGGTGCCACCCGCCAGATCGAGGACTTTCTGCCCACGGCGCACGCCGCTGCAATCGATGGTAAATCGCTTCCATAAGCGGTGGATGCCCATCGACATTAAGTCGTTCATCACATCGTATTTTGACGCAACCGAATGGAAAACATGCGCCACCATATCGGCTTTATTTTCCTTGGCGACGGTCTGAAAACCAAAGTGTGTTGTCTCTTTTGAATCTTCCGCCATCTTAGTGCCTGCTATTTAAGGATTTGTTGATGAAGTGTATCAGATTGGACGCGATTGCCCTACGTTTCAACCGCCCGAAGAGGCCTTCGCCGCAGCCTCTTCGCCCGGCGTCGCCATATCTAATCCCTTGTCTTGATTATGATCGTTAAACGCGTCTTGTCCTGCCCGCAGACGAAATTCTTCGTCCTGCTCCTGCGCCTGTGCGGCCAATTCCGGATTAATCTCGCGCTTGATCTCGACGCCAAGGCCACGAAATGCCTCAGTTTGTGCCAGCAGGTTGCCGCGCCCTGAGCTGAGTTTTTTCATCGCCTGGCGGTAGTTCTCCTGCGCCTTCTCCAGGCTCTGGCCAATCGCGGTCATATCGTCGACGAAGAGGCGCATTTTGTCATACAGGCGGCTCGCCCGCTCTGCGATCTGCTGGGCGTTGCGGCTCTGGTGCTCGTAACGCCACAGGTTGGCGATAGTGCGCAGGGCAACCAGCAGCGTGGTCGGGCTGACCAGCATAATGTTGTTTTTCAGCGCCTCGGTAATCAGCTCCGGCTGCCTGTCGAGGGCGATTAAAAAGGCGGGTTCCACCGGGATAAACATCAGGACGTAATCCAGGCTGCGCAGACCGGAGAGCTGCTGATAATCTTTTCTTCCCAGCAGGCGAATGTGGCCACGCACGGAGGTGATGTGCTCCTGCAGCGCCGCTTCGCGGGAGAACTCATCCTCGGCGTTGAAGTAGCGCTCGTAGGCCACCAGCGTCATTTTGGCGTCGATCACCACGTCCTTGCCCTGCGGCAGGCGCACAATAACGTCCGGCTGCATGCGCGCGCGGCTCTCGTTCTCCATGCTTACCTGGGTCTCATACTCATGCCCTTCGCGCAGGCCGGAGGCTTCAAGCACGCGGGTCAGCACCACTTCGCCCCAGTTACCCTGGGTTTTGTTATCGCCTTTCAGCGCGCGGGTGAGGTTGATGGCTTCCTGCGCCATCTGGGCATTCAACTGCTGGAGGTTACGGATCTCATGCGCCAGAGTGTGTCGTTCGCGCGCCTCCTGGCCGAAGCTCTCCTGCACCTGGCGGCGAAAACCGTCGAGCTGCTCGCGCAGCGGGGTGAGTAAGCCATTGAGGCTCTGGCGGTTCTGTTCGTCAACGCGACGGTTGCTCTGCTCGAAAATACGGTTAGCGAGGTTTTCAAACTGCTCGCTCAGACGCTGCTCGCTGCTGTGCATCTGGCGCAGTTTCTCTTCCGCATGCAGTTGAGTGGATTCAAGCCGGGTGGTGACTTCACGCAGATCCGCTTCCAGCGAGCTGTTGATATGTTGCAGGCTGCGCAGTTCGTTATTCAGCAGCTCGCACTCTTCGCGCCAGTGGCTGTTCTGGGCGATCTGCTGGCGGGCGGCGCTCAGTTCACTGAAGACATCGCGCTGCTCGGCGAGCAACTCCGCCTGCTGCTGCGCACCGCGCCAGCTTGCGGCCAGCCAGCCGACCAGTAACCCTGCCAGCGCCACGGCTGCCAGTACGATGATTGAACTCTCCATTCCGCTCCCTCTTCATCACCCATTCCGTCGGGATTGTGCTGTATAAACGTCCAGTTTGGAAGGGCTTTTCTGCGAGGCGTTACGCAAATAAAAAAGGCCGAACGCGTCGGCCTTGTAAATCTGGAAGCGGGATTACAGAAGTCGACGCGCGGCATCGACCACGATTTTCACCGCGTGGCTTTCGGTCTTCTTCATGGTTTCCGCGTTCGGGATCTCCTGCTGGGTGCGGTTGACGATCACCCCGGCAACCATCCCGGCGCGCAGCCCCTGGCTTGCACACATGGTCAGCAGCGTAGCGGACTCCATTTCATAGTTCATCACGCCCATTGACTGCCACTCTTCCATCGAGCCTTTAAAGCTTTTCACCACGCGGCCGGAGAAGGTGTCATAACGCTCCTGGCCCGGGTAGAAGGTGTCAGACGAGGCGGTCACGCCGATATGTTTAGTCGCGCCAATCGCATCGGCCGCAGCCACCAGCGCCGTGGTGCACTCAAAATCTGCCACCGCCGGGAACTCCATCGGGGCAAAGTGCAGGCTGGCACCGTCAAGACGCACGGAGGCGGTGGTGATCAGCACATCGCCGACGTTGATATGCGGCTGGATCGCGCCGGTGGTACCGACGCGCAGGAAGGTGCGGATGCCCAGCTGCGCCAGCTCTTCAACGGCGATGGACGTAGAAGGACCGCCAATACCGGTAGAACAGATGATCACTGCTTTGCCATCCAGCTCGGCGCGCCAGCTGGTGAATTCGCGGTGGGAGGCCAGCTTGACCGGCTTATCCATCAGCGCGGCGATCTTTTCCACTCGCTCTGGATCGCCAGGGACGATGGCCAGGGTAGCCCCTTGTAAATCGTTTTTAGTGAGGCCGAGGTGAAAAACATCAGACTTGGACATAACAGACTCCTCTGTGGTCGGTATTATCGGGGGGAGGTAAAACGGTACTTTACAGAAGCCACGCGCGTGTTTTCGTGACTGCTGTCACCATGAATGAAATTGATTGCACTCAATTTCCATAAAATAGTGATACTCGTCACACTAACACGTTATCCCCGCTAACTCAGCAGCAAAGATAGCCTGCGCACGGCGATTGCGCATGCCCTGGTCTTCATGACTATAGTTAGGGGAGCGCTAATAAAGGGTAGGGAGAATCTCATGACCACCACCAAACAGCCGGGCTTTGCGCCTGCGGCTTCACCGCTTGCGTCAACCACGGTTCACACGCCGGAAGAGAGGCTGATCGCAGGCGAAACTTCCATTCCAACGCAGGGCGACACCATGCCCGCGTATCACGCCCGACCAAAAGATGCTGAGGGCCCGCTGCCAATTGTTATCGTCGTGCAGGAGATTTTTGGCGTCCATGAGCATATTCGCGATCTCTGTCGCCGGCTGGCACTGGAGGGCTATCTTGCCGTCGCGCCGGAGCTCTATTTCCGCCAGGGCGATCCGAATGATTTTGCCGACGTCCCCACCCTCTTCAGCGGGCTGGTCAGCAAAGTACCGGATGCGCAGGTGCTGGCCGATCTCGACCACGTCGCCAACTGGGCGGCGCGTAATGGCGGTGACGCCCATCAACTGCTGGTGACCGGTTTCTGCTGGGGCGGCCGCATTGCGTGGCTCTACGCGGCGCACAACCCGCAGCTGAAAGCGGCGGTGGCGTGGTATGGCAAGCTGACGGGTGAAAAAACCCTGAATTCGCCGAAACACCCGGTCGATATCGCTACCGATCTGACCGCGCCGGTGCTCGGCCTTTATGGCGCGCAGGATACCGGGATTTCGCAGGAGAGCGTGGAGACGATGCGTCAGGCCCTGCGCGCGGCGAATGCCAACGCGGAGATCATCGTCTACCCGGAGGCGGGCCACGCATTCAATGCCGATTATCGCCCGAGCTACCATGCGGAATCTGCCGCCGACGGCTGGCAGCGCATGCTGGCGTGGTTTGCGCAGTACGCGAAAAAGTAGTGTTCCCACATGGAGGCGGCACGCTATGCCGCCTCCAGTTTCCAGCCTTGTAGTAAACGCACGCAGACCGACTGCTGCGGTTGCAGCGCGGCGTGATGAAACGCCGTCAGCCCCTGACCGTCCGCTAAACGTAGCGCCAGCAAATAGCGCTCGCCCTGATAAATACAGCTCTCCACCTGCGCGCTCAATCCTTCCCCGGCAATCTGCACATGCTCCGGGCGCACCAGCACCGGCTGCTGCGCGCCATACCCGCTCTGGGATAAGCCGTGATGCAGCGAGGCGCTGTCCAGCTGTTGATACCCGGCGGGCGTCGCCAGCGTCAGCACGCTGCCCTTACCAATAAAGCGCGCGACCCAGCCGCTTTTCGGCTGCTGATAGAGATCCTGCGGCGCCCCCCACTGCATCAACTCCCCCTGATGCAGCACCGCAATATGGCTCGCCAGCGCCATCGCTTCGGCCTGATCGTGGGTCACATAGACAAAGGTGGCACCAGTGCGGCGATGAAACTCCCGAAACGTCTGCTCCATGGTGGCGCGCAGGTGTCTGTCGAGATTGGCTAGTGGCTCATCCAGCAGCACCACTTGCGGTTCAGAGACCAGGCAGCGGGCCAGCGCAACACGCTGGCGCTGACCGCCGCTAAGCTCATGCGGCGCACGCCCGGCATACGCTCCAAGTTCAACCACCTCCAGCGCCGCCATCACCTGTTTTTGCCGCGCGGCACCGTTTACTTTACGCAGCTTCAGCGGATAACCGACGTTTTCGGCAACCGTCATATGCGGCCACAGGGCATAGGACTGGAACACCATTCCCATATCGCGCTGCTCCGGCGGCGTATGGTGGCGTTTATCCGCCAGCAGGCGTTCACCCAGCAGCAAACGCCCGTCGCTTAATGTCTCCAGCCCGGCGAGAATGCGCAGCGTGGTGGTTTTGCCACAGCCGCTGGGGCCTAACAGCGCGGTAAACGCGCCCTGCGGCAGCGTTAAGGAGAGATCCCGCACCACCGCCTGCTCGCCAAACACTTTGCTGAGCCCTTCAAGCTTCAGTTCTGCCATGGGATCACTCCTTTCGGTAGATAGCGCCCGAGCGCGCCGAGCAGCAGCATCACCAGTGCGACCAGCGCCACCACCAGCACGGAGAGCGCCGAGGCCAGCACCTTATCGCCGCTCTCATCAAGGTTGAAAATCACCACGCCGATGGTCTCCTTTCCCGCGCTCCATAACAGCGCCGAAACGGTTAACTCATTAACCGCCGTAAGAAACACCAGCAGCGCACCGGCGAATGCTGCCGGAGCCAGCAGCGGTAAGACGATATGGCGCAGACGCTGGCCGAAAGCCGCGCCTGCCAGGCTTGCCGCCTCCTCCATCGCCGGGTCGAGTTGCAGCATGCTGCTGTGCACCGGCTTCAGGCAGACCGTCAGAAAGCGCGCCAGATAGGCCAAAAAGATAATCGTCAGCGTGCCGCCGAGCGCGATATCAAGCAGCGGCAGCGGGCGGGCGAAGAGCAGAATGCAGGCGATGGCAAGCACCACGCCCGGCAGCGTGTAGGGAATATCAATTATGCTGTGCAAGCCGCGCAGCAGGCGGTTCGGGTAGCGCACCAGCAGCCACGCCAGCGGCAGGCTAACCAGCATCAGCACCACCGCGGCTGCGATCGATAGCAGAAAACTGTTGCCGAGCGCGCGCGCCGTGGCGCTCTGCTCGGTGAAGAGGTTGTGCCAGGCGGTGAGGGTGAAGGTCTCGCTGTTCAGTGGCACGCCGAGCGTCGGCACCAGCGATGTGGCGATCAGTGCCAGCAGAGGCGCAAGCAGGATCGCGCACAGCACTGCGCCGAGCAGCACTTCAACGGCCAGCCGCCCTCTTCCCAGCCTGAAGGCGATCGCGCGCCCGGTTGTGCCAATCAGCGGTAAGGCATAGCGCCGCTGCATCCGGCTCTGGAGCATCACAATGCCAATCGCCAGCACGCCCATCAGCAGCGAGAGCGCCGCCACGTCATTGAGCATTGAGGGGCCAAAGCTTGCCAGCGTCTGGTAGATATGGATTGGCAACACGAAATAGGAGATGGGAATGCCGAGCATCGCCGGAATACCAAAGTTGCCCAGCGCCGAGACAAAGGCGATGGCCGCCCCGGCCCACAGCGCGGTGCGGCATAGCGGCAGCACAATATCGATAAACACGCGCCATAATGATGCGCCGTTAAGCCTCGCCGCTTCAATATGCTCCTGCGGCAGTGCGCGCAGTTGCGTACGCAGCGCGAGAAACACCAGCGGTGCATGCTGAATGCCAAGCAGCAGCGCAATCCCTTCCGGCGAGTAGAGCGGGTTGCTGCTGCCAAAGCCTGGCGCGATACCGAGGCTGTTAAGCAGAATGCTGCCGGGGCCGAAGAGTTGCAGCCAGCTTAGGGCTGTGACCTGCGGCGGGATCATCATTGGCAACATAAACAGAAACACCCACATCTGTTTGAGGCGGATATTGGTCAGCGCCAGGCAGAAGGCGAACAGGCTGCCGAGCAGCAGCGACAGCAGTGTGCCAAGCCCGCTGGTGTAAAGGCTGTGCCAGAGCGCCAGCCAGGTCGCCGGGTTGCTGAGCACGCGCCACAAACTGCTGTCGCTCCCCTGCCGCCAGTCAACCAGCGCGGAGAGCAGCAGCCGCAGGCTGGGCAACAGGCTCAGCAGCGCCACCAGGCACAGCAACAGCCAGAGCAGCCCTTTGGTTGCGCCACTGCCGCTGTTCGGCACGATTGCGCTACTCATCGTTTAACGGTTACCGAAGAGATCGGCGAAGCGTTTTTTGTTCGCCTCGGTCTCGGCCAGCGCTTTCGCCGCATCAAACGGCATCAATTTGATGCTGTCGCGCGGCGGGAAGCCTTTCGGCACCGGCAGCGTCGCATCCGCAGGGAGATAGCCCTGTTGCAGCACCAGTTTTTGCCCGGCGTCCGAGAGGACAAAATCGATAAACTCCTTCGCCCCTTGCGGGTTCTTTGTCCCCTTCATCATCGCTACCGGTTCGGTAACGACGCTGACACCCTCTTTCGGGAAGAGAAACTCAACCGGCGCGCCTTTGGCTTTTTCGCGGATCGCCAGGTAATCCACCAGCACGCCATAGGCTTTGCTGCCGGAGGCAATCGCGCTCATCACCGCACCGTTGCCGCTTTGCGGCATCGCGCCGTTCTGTTTCAGTTTTTCGTAGTATTGCCAGCCGAGCGCCGGATCGTTCATCAGCGTCGCCTGGTGGATCTGCGCCGCGCCGGAGTAGAGCGGGCTTGGCAGCGTGGTCATGTTTTTCACTTCAGGTTTGAGCAGATCCAGCCAAGAGGTCGGTTTGAGCGGTGCTTTGGTGTGGTAGGCAATGCCGGTAGTGATCACTTTGGTACCGTAGTAATAGCCCTCTTTATCAAACAGCTGCGGGTCGAAGCGCGCCGCTTCGGGCGATTTATAAGCCGCCAGCAGGTTCTGTTTTTTGAGGGATTCCATGGTCACGCTGTCGGCAATCAGTAGCACATCCGGCGCGGCGCTTCCGGCGGCTAACTCTGCCTGTAGGCGGGCAATCAGCTTGCTGGTGCCGTCGCGGATCCACTTCACTTCAATATCCGGGTGCGCTTTTTCGAAGGCGCTGACGGTCATCTGCGCATCGTCATTCGGCTGGCTGGTATAGAGCGTTAAGGTTGATTTTGCCCATGACGAGGCACTGATGAGAGCCAGCACAACTGCGGCCAGCACACGTTTGTTATTCATGGATCTCTCCCGCTGTTTTCATTGCGACGATTAAAACAAGGGAGTTTGACAATCATGTTACGAAGGCGGGATAAGGTGCGCTAAGGCAATGACGCGCCGCCGTTTTTAACAGCGGCGCGGTAAGGCTGATTACTGCTGACGCAGGTTCTGCGCGGCTTTCACCATGTTTGCCAGCGCGCTGCGCGTTTCCGGCCAGCCGCGGGTTTTCAGGCCGCAGTCCGGGTTGACCCACAGACGCTCTGCCGGGATACGCTGCGCCGCTTTCTGCAACAGCTCCTCGATCCACTCAACGCTCGGGACGTTTGGCGAGTGAATGTCATACACGCCCGGCCCGATTTCGTTCGGGTATTCGAACTCTTCGAAGGACTCCAGCAGCTCCATGTCGGAACGGGAGGTTTCGATGGTGATAACGTCGGCATCCAGCGCGGCGATAGAGTCCATGATGTCGTTGAACTCGCAGTAACACATGTGGGTGTGGATCTGCGTCTCATCTTTCGCTACCGCGGCGTTAAGGCGGAAGGCTTCAACACCCCATTGCAGATAGGCATCCCAGTCGCTGCGGCGCAGCGGTAACCCTTCGCGCAGGGCAGGCTCATCAATCTGAATGATGCCGATACCGGCAGCTTCCAGATCCGCCACTTCATCACGCAGCGCCAGCGCAATCTGTTTAGCGATGGTTTCACGGCTGACATCTTCACGCGGGAAGGACCAGCAGAGGATCGTCACCGGGCCGGTAAGCATCCCTTTGACCGGTTTATCGGTCAGCGACTGGGCATACTTCGCCCACTCAACGGTGATCGGCTGCGGACGGCTGACATCACCGATGACGACCGGCGGTTTCACGCAGCGGGAGCCGTAGCTCTGCACCCAGCCATTTTGCGTAAAGACGAAGCCGTCGAGGTTTTCACCGAAGTACTCGACCATGTCGTTACGCTCGGCTTCACCATGCACCAGCACGTCCAGCCCCAGGCGCTCCTGCTCGGCAATCGCTTGTTTGATATGTTCCGCGATACCGGTGCGGTAGTTGCTGGCGTCGAGGTTGCCCTTTTTAAAGTCCAGACGCAGGCCACGAATTTCAGTGGTTTGCGGGAAGGAGCCGATAGTGGTGGTCGGCCAGGCTGGCAGATTAAAGCGTGCGCGCTGCGCCTGAGCGCGTTCGGCGTAGGGGCTTTGACGCTGGCTGTCCTGCGCGGTGATAGCCGCCAGGCGTTTCGCAACGGCGGTGTTATGCACGCGGGTTGAGTGGCGACGCGCCTGAATCGGGGCGCTCCACTCCGCCAGTTTGTCGGTATTGCCGCTGTTGAGCGCATCGCGCAGCAGCGCCAGCTCCTGGCATTTTTGCAGGGCGAAGGCGAACCAGCTTTTCACCTCTTCATCGAGGCGGGTTTCTACGCTCAGGTCGATCGGGCTGTGCAGCAGCGAGCAGGAGGAGGCAACCCATAGCGGACGTTTACCGACCACCTCTTTGATTTGTGCGTATTTCTCAGTGAGATCGGCGCGCCAGACGTTACGGCCATTAATCAGCCCGGCGGAGAGCAGCCAGTCGGCCGGCAGGCGCTGATGCAACTCGGCAACGTTATCTTTGCCGTGAACCAGATCAACATGCAGGCCCTGCACCGGCAGCGCGGTAATGGTATCGAGGTTCGGCGTAACACCTTCAAAATAGGTGGTCAGCAGCAGTTTGACCTGGCCGCTCAGCGCGTCGTAAGCCGGTTTAAAGGCATCAAGCCAGGCTTGCGGCAGCTCCAGCACCAGCGCAGGTTCGTCAATTTGCACCCACTCGATGCCGCGTTTCGCCAGCTCAGCCAGCACCTGCTGGTAGACCGGCAGAATATCGTTCAGCAGGCTCAGGCGGTCGAACTGCTCGCCTTTGACTTTACCCAGCCACAGGTAGGTGACCGGGCCAAGCAGTACCGGCTTGACGTTGTGGCCGAGCGCCAGCGCTTCGTCTACTTCGTCCAGCAGCTGGGTCCAGGTGAGTTTGAACTGCTGGCCCTGGGTGAATTCCGGCACCATGTAGTGATAGTTGGTGTTAAACCATTTGGTCATTTCCGCCGCCGCCGCCGGTTCGCCGGTCGGCGCACGACCACGACCAATGCGGAACAGGGTATCGATATCGACAGAGCCGTCTTTGTTCTGATGACGAGCCGGCACGTTGCCAAGCAGCAGGCTGGTGGTCAGAACATGGTCGTACCAGGCGAAGTCGCCGACTGGCAGCAGATCGACACCCGCTTCTTTCTGCTGATCCCAGTGACGAGCGCGCAGTTCGCGGCCCACCGCCAGTAACTCTTCACGGCTGGCGTTGCCGGCCCAGTAGCTCTCTTGCGCTTTCTTCAGCTCGCGACGCAGACCAACACGAGGAAAACCGAGGGTGTGGTTGATTACTGTCATTTTATTAGCCTCTTCAATTAGTTAATCCAAAGGATTTCGGATTAAGGGAAGGCGGCAAGTTCATGAATCCCCGGGAGCTTACTGAAGTAAGTGACCGGGGTGAATGAGCGCAGCCAACGCACCGTTAATTCGAAAGACGCAGGATTTGGACGTCCAGATGTTTACACATCCATAATGTGAATGTACTGTGTATTCCTCAAGCGCAAAATATTCATGCCGGAGTGAAAGAGTTTCATGATCGAGATTAAGCACCTGAAAACGCTGCAAGCGTTACGAAATAGCGGATCGCTGGCTGCCGCTGCGGCAACGCTGCACCAGACGCAATCCGCCCTTTCCCATCAGTTCAGCGATCTGGAACAGCGCCTCGGTTTCCGTCTGTTTGTGCGTAAAAGCCAGCCGCTGCGTTTTACGCCGCAGGGGGAAATTTTGCTGCAATTGGCCAATCAGGTGCTGCCGCAGATTAGCCGCGCGCTGCAAGCCTGCAATGAGCCGCAGCAAACCACCTTACGCATCGCCATTGAGTGCCATAGCTGTATTCAGTGGTTGACCCCCGCGCTTGAGAATTTCCGCCAGAGCTGGCCGCAGGTGGAGATGGATTTCAAATCCGGCGTTACCTTCGATCCGCAGCCCGCTTTGCAACAGGGCGAGCTGGATGTGGTGCTCACCTCCGACATTCTGCCGCGCAGCGGCCTGCACTATTCGCCGATGTTTGATTTTGAAGTGCGACTGGTGCTGGCGCCGGATCATCCGCTGGCGGCGGTCGCGCATATCACGCCGGAAGATATCGCCAGCGAAACGCTGCTCATCTATCCGGTGCAGCGCAGCCGGCTTGATATCTGGCGACACTTTCTGCAACCGGCAGGCGTCAGCCCGTCGCTGAAAAGCGTCGATAACACGTTGCTGCTGATTCAGATGGTCTCCGCACGCATGGGGATTGCAGCGCTGCCGCACTGGGTGGTGGAGAGTTTTGAGCGCCAGGGTCTGATTGTGACCAAAACCCTCGGCGAGGGATTGTGGAGCCGGCTGTACGCCGCGGTGCGCGACGGCGAGCAGCGTCAGCCGGTAACAGAGGCGTTTATTCGCTCAGCGCGGAATCACGCCTGCGATCATCTGCCGTTTGTGCGGAGCGCGGAGCGACCCAACGGCGATGTACCCATAGCGAAGCCATTATCACCGCACCACCAATAATAAAGCTGGGCCAGTGCGGCTGCTGCTGCCAGATGGCAAGATTGACCAGCAGCCCCGCAGGAACATGCACATTGTTCATGATGCCGAGCGTGCCCGCATCCACCTGCGTCGCGCCGTAGTTCCACATAAAGTAACCGAGCCCGGACGCCACGACGCCCAGCCACACCAGCACGCCCCACTGCAACGTGGTGGTGGGTAATTTCTGCGGATTGCCCATTATCAGCCACGCTACTGCTGCCACCACAAACGCGCCAAGATAGAACCAGGCAAAGGCGTTGTGCTGCGGCATCGGTCGCGTCTCCATCAGGCGCTTATACCCCACCATGCCAATCGCAAAACTGATGTTCGCCAGTTGCACGAGGATCAGCCCCGTCCAGAAGTGATCGCTCACTTTGTCATAGCGGATGATCGCCGCGCCAATCACCGCCAGCCCGGCGCTCAGCAGATAGCTCCAGCGCAACCTGCGTTTGCTCAGCAGGTCGTAAATCAGCGTGATATAGAGCGGGGTAAACACGGTGAAGAGCAGGAATTCGGAGACCGTTAAGTAGAGATAGGCCTGGAAGCCGAACAGATACATGATGCCCAGCTGCAGCGCGCCCACCAGCATATACAAGCTGATGGTTTGCAGGTTATGGCCGCGTGTGCGCAGGAAGGGTAAAAAGACCAGTGCCGCCAGCCCGACACGCATCAGCACCGAAAAGTAGCTGTCGACATGCCCGGCAAGGTATTCGCCAATCAGGCTAAACGAGAAGGCCCACAGAATGGTGGTGATGATCAGTAACGCCACAATGAATGTCTCTCAAGTGAAAGGACACGCATTGTAGCGAACTCAGGTGTACAAAGTTTGACTATTTAGTTGACGTCTGTTTGTTTTGCGAACAGTTGTCAATCTTCGCCAAGGTAGATCTTGCGCAGGTATTTCGGCACGGCGTTATCGGCGTTGGTGCCAATCACTTCCAGCTCCAGATGGAGCTGTTTCAGGCGCTGGTGGGCGTTCGCCATAATGCAGCCTTTCCCCGCCATCGACAGCATTTCGGCATCGTTCATACCGTCGCCGAAGGCGATGCAGTTTTTCAGGCTGTAGCCCAGCGCGTGCGAGACCGCTTCCAGCGCATGGCCTTTCGATACGCCGCCCGCCATCACTTCCAGGCAGGTCAAAGTGGAGAAGCTGACGTTGACGCGATCGCCCCAGCGGGCGTTGATCGCCTGCTCCAGCGGCAGCAGTTTTTCGTGGTTGTCGCAGGAGAAGAAGACTTTGCTGACGCCCTCCGGCTCCAGTAAACCCGGCTCGTAGAGCGCGTATTTGAACACCGCCTCTTTGAAGAAGCGCATCTCATCCGGACGGTGGCGGTTCATAAACCACTCATCGTCACGGTAGACGTTGGTGATGATCTCCGGCTCGTTATGCATCATGCCGAAGAGATCGGCGGCGATATCGCGGTCGAGGTTATGGGTGAAGACCAGGTTTCCGTCGGTATCGTGCACGCGCGCGCCGTTGGAGGTGATCATGTAGGCTTTGATATCTAAATTATCGCGGATCTGCCCGACATCAACGTGATGGCGGCCGGTGGCGAAGACAAAGTTCACACCGCGCGCGGTCAGCAGTTTTAAGGTCTCTTTGGCGAAAGGCGACAGTGTGTGGTCGGGAGAGAGCAGCGTACCGTCTAAATCAGAGGCAACAACCTGGTACATAAGAAAATTTAACCTCAATAAATCATCAGTTATGTCGATCGAAAAAATCGACGATGGCGTTGAGCGCGACTGAGCGCATGGCGTCCTTTTCAAAAAGGATCTCATGGTACGCGCCTTCGATGACCAGCGGTTTACCCCCTTCGCAGGGGTGACCGGCGGCGGCGCGGCGTTCGCAGAAGCGCTGATGCATGCGGTTATCAACCACATGCTCCTCTTCTGCCTGAATCAGTAATGTCGGCGTGGCATCTTTTTCCACCCCTGCCAGCGCCTGTTCGCCAGCGAGAATGCCTTCGCGTACCCAGTGCCAGGTTGGGCCGCCGACGCGCAGGGTCGGTTCATCGGCGTAGAAACGAACGTTACGGCGGTAGCGCTCGCGGCTGTGGGTCAGCACATTGATGGCGAAGGGCAGCGGACGCCAGCTGCCGGTACCGATGGCGTAACCGTCGCGGATGCTCGGGTA
Organism: Kosakonia cowanii JCM 10956 = DSM 18146; assembly: GCF_001975225.1. Taxonomy (NCBI): domain Bacteria; kingdom Pseudomonadati; phylum Pseudomonadota; class Gammaproteobacteria; order Enterobacterales; family Enterobacteriaceae; genus Kosakonia; species Kosakonia cowanii. Next base: position 31,323 of record NZ_CP019447.1, read on the forward strand.
GCTCTCTGCCCACTCCAGCAGCGGACGCACCACCCAGTCCGGCAGATGAATAACAATGCCGAACATCGGCGCGCAGAGCGCGATGGCGTCGCAGGCGTGCGGGTAGCGCTGTAAAAAGAGCGTTGAGATCGCGCCGCCCATTGAGTGCGCCAGAATATAACGTTTGCGCCACGGGCCGCTGGCAACTTCCTGCTCCCAAAAGGCGGCTAAATCCTCGACATAGTCGCTAAATTTCACCACATGGCCGCGATGCGCATCGGGCAGCATACGCCCGGAACGCCCCTGGCCGCGATGATCGATAATCAGCACGTCGTAACCGAGGTGGAACAGGTCATAGGCCAGTTCGGCATACTTTACGTAGCTTTCGATACGGCCAGGGCAGATCACGATCACCCGATCGTTACTCTGCGCGCGAAAACGAACAAAACTGACCGGCACGTCGTCCACGCCGGTAAACACGTCCTCTTCACGCGATCGCCAGAAGTCCATTAACGGACCCATGGTGAATGCGGCGAACGCTTTTTCTCTGCTTTCCCACGCCTTTTTTTGCCGAAACATCGGGATTTTGCCCCTTTTAGCCATGTAAAATCGTTTTTTTGTGACCAATAGCAAATTCCACAGACAATGGCGTATTGTGGCATAAAAACCGACAACCAGGGAATTTCTCATGACCTTCGAGTGGTGGTTCGCCTACCTGCTGACATCGTTGATTTTAAGCCTCTCGCCCGGCTCCGGGGCGATCAACACCATGACCACTTCAATTAGCCACGGCTATCGCGGCGCGGCGGCCTCAATTGCCGGTTTGCAGACCGGGCTGGGGATCCATATCGTGTTGGTCGGTATCGGGCTGGGCACGCTCTTCTCCCGCTCGGTGCTGGCGTTTGAGGTGTTGAAGTGGGCGGGTGCGGCCTATCTGGTGTGGCTCGGTATTCAGCAGTGGCGCGCCGCAGGCGCGCTCGATCTCCATACCCTGGCGCAGACGCAATCACGCGGGCGGCTGTTTAAACGCGCGGTGTTTGTGAACCTCACCAACCCGAAGAGCATCGTGTTTCTTGCCGCCCTCTTCCCGCAGTTTATCGCGCCCAATCAGCCGCAGGTGATGCAGTATGTTGTGCTGGGCGCAACGACCATCGTGGTCGATATCATTGTGATGATTGGTTATGCCACGCTGGCGCGGCGCATTGCGGGATGGATCAAAGGCCCGCATCAGATGAAGGCATTGAATAAAGTGTTCGGATCGCTGTTTGTGCTGGTGGGGGCGTTGTTGGCGTCAGCAAGGCACGCGTGAGTGCGGTCTGTTTGCCGGATGGCGGCTGCGCCTTATCCGGCCTACGCAAAACCAGGTGGTGACCTTTGTAGGCCGGATAAGCGTAAGCGCCATCCGGCAATTCGCATCAGCGGGAGATAATCAGATGGATGCCGAACCCGGCGAAGAGCGCACCGGCGACGCCATCGATCCACTTCGCCATTCGCTGATAGCCACGACGCACGCGCGGTAGCGCAAAGACGCTGGCAACCAGCGTAAACCAGGCGAAGGTCTCTACCACAATCAGCACAAAGATGCCCCAGCGCGCGTTAGCGCCGACGCTGTCGCCAACAAACAACGAGAAGACCGATCCGAAGTAGATAATCGCTTTCGGGTTCGCGAGGTTGGTCAGCAACCCTTTCACAAAGCTGCGGCCGCCCGCCGCCAGCTCAACCTGCGGCGCATCGCTGTTCGCCGTCTCTTTCTTCAGCGCACCGCGTAGCATCTGGAAGCCCATCCAGCAGAGATAGAGCCCACCGCCGACCATAATGATGCTGTGCAGCCAGGCCATTTTCGCGAGGATCAGGTTGAGGCCAAGCAGCGCGACCGCTGCCCACACCATCACGCCAGCGGTGATGCCGAGCACGCCCAGCATTGCCTCTTTGCGCGAGCGGCTGACGGCAGTTTGAGAAACAAAGAAGAAATCGGGACCGGGGCTCATCAGCGCAATGAAGTGCACTGTCATGACGGAGAGAAAGAGCGTTAACATAGCGAACTCGCGAGAAAAGATTCAGTGAAGGGCTATCCTGACACTTTTCCCGCAGGCTGACTACTCTTCATCACCGTCGACATGGGCGCGGATCAGCGCCATAAACTCCTGGCCAAAACGCTCCAGTTTGCGCGTGCCGACGCCGTTGACGCTCAGCATGTCGCCCGGCGAAAGCGGCATCTGCTCCGCCATCTCAATCAGCGTGGCATCGTTAAACACCACATACGGGGGGATGTTCTCTTCGTCGGCGATCGCTTTACGCAGCTTACGCAGCTTGGCGAACAGCTTGCGATCGTAATTGCCGACCGCCGCCTTCTGCATCACTTTCGGCTTCAGCGTCACCATACGCGGCACCGCCAGCATCAGCGGCACTTCACCGCGCAGAACCGGACGCGCCGCTTCCGTGAGTTGCAGCGCCGAATGCTGGGCAATATTTTGCATAGCAAAGCCTAAGTGGATCAGCTGGCGAATCACGCTTACCCAGTGTTCGTGGCTCTGCTCGCGCCCGATGCCGTAGACTGGCAGCTTGTCATGGCCCATCTCGCGGATACGCTGGTTATTCGCGCCGCGCAGCACCTCAACCACATAACCCATGCCGAAGCGCTGGTTAACGCGATAGATGGCGGAGAGCGCTTTCTGTGCGTCCTGCAAACCATCGTACTGACGCGGCGGGTCGAGGCAGATATCGCAGTTGCCGCACGGCGCGTGGCGCCCTTCGCCAAAGTAGTTGAGCAGCACCAGGCGACGGCAGGTTTGCGCTTCAGCAAAGGCGCCCATCGCATTGAGCTTGTGACGTTCGATATCCTGCAACGGCCCGGCGGGCTTCTCCTCCAGGCAGCGGCGCAGCCAGGCCATATCTGCCGGATCGTAAAACAGCATCGCTTCTGCGGGCAGGCCATCGCGCCCGGCGCGACCGGTCTCCTGGTAGTAGGATTCGATATTGCGCGGAATGTCGAAGTGCACCACAAAGCGGACGTTGGGTTTGTTAATACCCATGCCAAAGGCGACGGTAGCGACCACAATTTGCAGGTCATCGCGCTGGAACTGCTCCTGCACCCGCGCGCGAACCTCGTTCTCCAGCCCGGCGTGATAAGGCGCGGCGCTGAAGCCACGACCCTGTAAGCGCGCAGCGGTATCTTCCACTTTCGCCCGGCTATTGCAGTAAATGATGCCGCATTTGCCCCGCTGCTCCTGCACATAGCGCAGCAGTTGATCGAGAGGCTTAAACTTCTCCATCAGCATGTAGCGGATGTTTGGGCGGTCGAAACTGCTGACCTGAATCAGCGGATCGTTAAGGCTGAGCAGACGCTCAATATCGCGGCGCGTGGTGTCATCGGCGGTCGCGGTAAGTGCCATAAAAGGCACGTTGGGTAGCATATGGCGCAGCTGGCCGAGCGCGGCGTATTCCGGGCGGAAATCGTGTCCCCACTGGGAGATACAGTGCGCTTCGTCGACGGCGATAAGCACCGTGTTCCATTGGCGCAGCTGGTCAAGGAAGTTGTCGAGCATCAGGCGTTCAGGCGCGATATAGAGCAGACGGATCTGCCCGTTGCGACAGCCGTTTACCACCTCAAGCTGCTGCTCGCGGCTCTGGGACGAGTTGAGACAGGCCGCTGCCACGCCGTTGGCGAGCAGTTGGTCGACCTGATCTTTCATCAGCGAGATAAGCGGCGAGACCACGACTGTCAGCCCTTCCAGCACCAGCGCCGGAATTTGGTAACAGAGCGATTTGCCGCCGCCGGTCGGCATCACCACCAGGCAGTCGCGACCGCCAAGCACGGTGTCGATAATATCCTGCTGGCCAGGGCGGAACTGCTGGTAGCCAAAGGTCTCTTGTAAAACCTGTTTAGCCAGCGATTCCTGATTCAATACTTCCGCCTGCGCCACATTGACCCCATTTGCCTGAAATAAAAACAGGCGCTATTTTCAGCGCCTGTGACTGAAACTGCAATGCCTTAAAACAGATCGTTGAGCATCACGCCCACGCCGAAGCGGGTCTGATTGAAATTATAATCAATCAGCGATTCGCCATAGCCGCTGTAAACCTGAGTATAGAGGCGAACGTGTTTGGTCACCGGGTAGCTGAGGCCGATTTCTGCGCCGCCGTAGCCGGTATTCCAGTTGTACTGCCCTTTCGCGCTGAGGATCGCATCACCAATTTCGTAACCGATTTTCAGCTGGTAGTAACCCATATATTTGGTGATATCCGGGTTGTCGTCCGTGGAGCCTACGACATACCAGGGCTTCACTTCCACCATCCAGTTACCGTTTTGCGCCATCAAGCGGGTGTAAGCACGGTTCCAGCTGCGCGAGGTGGGATCGGAGCGGCCGTTGGAGTCATGGTTGAAACCAACCTCCACGTCACGCAGCGTCCAGCCAGCAAATCGGTAATCCGTGGCGAAACCGAGGAACAGCTGCGGTTCATAGTTGGTTTCACGGAAGGGAGAAGACTCGCCGCTGTTGGAGAGCTGCCACCAGGATTTTTGCGTATAGGAGCCGCCTAATACTGAGTTTGGCCCGAAAATGCCGCGCCAGAAGGGGAAGGCCAGGCTTATCTGGAACTTCACTTCATCTTTACGCGCGTTGTCAGCCCAGTTGTAGGAGCGGATCGCTTCCTTATTCAGATCGCTGGTATCGGTATAAAGCACATAGTTGGATTCATACGGATAGAGCGTGAACGGATTATCGTGGTCCTGCAACATATTGGCGATGATGCTACCGCGCACGACGGGCGCATCATGGACTTCTTTGATGGTTGCTTCTTGTGCGAGTGCCATAAACGGCAGTGCCAGCACTGCGAAAATATACCCCGGCCAGGTGCGCATCGGTTTAAGCTCCGAATTATTGTTGAGTTAGTTAATAGTCTTATCCGCACGTATTCTACATATTTCTTGCGTCACTGCTCGTCTATCGCTCTTAAAGTAGCAATCAACAAACATTGAGCATAAAATTAACACTCCATTAACTCATCGGATCAGATTGATATGTCAGCCGTTCTTACCGCCGATCAAGCCCTGCAAATGGTGGGCGAGATTTTTGTCTATCACATGCCTTACAACCGTGCGTTAGGCCTGGAGCTGGGGCGCTATGAAAAAGCGTTCGCAGAACTGCATTTCAATAACCAGCCGATGATGGTCGGTAACTGGGCGCAGAGCATTCTCCACGGTGGGGTGATTGCCTCCGCGCTGGATGTCGCCGCCGGGCTGGTGTGCGTCGGCAGCACCCTCACCCGCCATGAAACCATCAGCGAAGAGGAGCTTCGCCAGCGCCTGGCGCGCATGGGAACGATTGATCTGCGTGTCGATTATCTGCGTCCTGGCCGCGGTACGCGCTTTACCGCCAGCAGCAGTTTGCTGCGCGCGGGTAATAAGGTCGCCGTTGCACGCGTGGAACTGCATAACGAGGAGCAGGTGCATATCGCCAGCGCAACCGCTACCTATATGGTGGGGTGAGCAGGCCTGCGAAATCGGGTACCATGCGGTTACATTTTCGCAACGAGTCTTTCTGATGGATGCAAAGCAGACGCGGCTTGGCGTATTACTTGCGCTCGCCGCTTATTTTATCTGGGGCATCGCGCCCGCCTATTTCAAAGTGATTTGGTATGTTCCCGCCGATGAGATCCTGACTCACCGCGTTATTTGGTCCTTCTTTTTTATGCTGGCGCTGATAAGCGTAAGCCGCCAGTGGAAGAGCGTGAAAGCGCTGCTGCAAACGCCGAAAAAGATTTTGCTGCTGGCAGTCTCGGCGGTGCTGGTGGGCGGTAACTGGCTGCTGTTTATCTGGGCGGTCAACCATAACCATATGCTGGAAGCGAGCCTCGGCTACTTTATTAACCCGCTGGTGAATATCCTGCTGGGGATGCTTTTCCTGGGCGAGCGTTTCCGCCGCATGCAGTGGCTGGCGGTGATCCTTGCTGCGCTGGGCGTGCTGGTGCAGCTCTGGACCTTTGGCTCGCTGCCAGTGATTGCCCTCGGCCTCGCCTTTAGCTTCGCCTTCTACGGCCTGCTGCGAAAGAAAATCGCCGTTGAGGCGCAAACCGGCATGCTGATAGAGACCTTATGGTTACTGCCAGTGGCCGCCATCTGGCTGTTCGGCATTACCGATAGCCCGACCAGCCATATGTCGCAAAACAGCCTGTCGCTCAATCTGCTGCTGATCGCAGCGGGCGTGGTGACCACCGTGCCGCTGCTCTGCTTTACCGGGGCGGCAACGCGTCTGCGCCTCTCAACCCTCGGTTTCTTTCAGTACATCGGCCCGACGCTGATGTTCCTGCTGGCGGTGACCTTTTACGGTGAGCATCCCGGCGCGGATAAGATGGTGACCTTTGGCTTTATCTGGGTGGCACTGGCGATCTTCGTAATGGATGCCCTTTATACCCAGCGCGCGTTGCGTAAAACACGCTAATTCCGCTTAGGGAACAAATCAGGCGGGCGGAATTGCCGCCCGCTACCTACAAATATTCGTGGGTTATTCGATCGTCGCGTCGCATATTAATCTACTGAATGGTATGTTCGCCGCTTTATTATTACGCTATTCAGGACGACCCGGAAAAATGATCCGCAGGATTTTTTGGCCAACAGGCAAGGCATGCCTCGCGCGTAAGCCCTATTTCCTTACTTTTATGCTTCTGCATATTGTTTTTTTAATTGCCATGGTTAGCGTGGCGAAGCTTCCCATACTGCCACTGCTCTGCCTGCTGGTTTACACGTGGGTGAAGATCAATATCAATGCGCAGCGCTGCCGGGATAGTGGATTAAAGGGGCGTTATGTCGTCATTTTGTCGATCCTGGTTTATCTCATTTCGCCAGTGGTCTCCGCGGCAGGTTTCGTGCTGGATGATGAATATCTGCTGCTCGGCGCTCAGCTCTATATTTGGTTCGACGGCCTGGTATTTTTTATGTTTATGTTCGCGCCAACGGAAGTAAAAACAGCTAATTAGTTTAAAAGACAGGATTTTTCAGGAGAGGAAAATGAGTACTATCAACGACTATGACTACCAGAAAGATGAATCGCTGAGCGATACGTGGAAATATCGCTTCGCCTTTTTTGAAAAGAATGGTTACCCCGGATTCTGGCGTCCTACTCCGGCGTGGAAACAAGCGTTTAAGCAGATGAAATTTGGGGAGAAAGTAACTGTTAACCAAAACTTCTACGCATTCTTCTTCGGCTGTATTTATCTCTTTATCCTGGGCCTGTGGAAAAAAGCGCTGACCTCTATTGGGCTGAACATACTGGGATTATTAGTCGCCGCTCTTATAGGTTTCCCTTTCCTCTCCTTTATCGTACCCATGCTTATCATGATGCGAACGAATGTCTGGTATCACGAATATAAGGTTAAAGGCATCCAGACCTGGGGCCTGTAAAGAAAAAAGGTTCAGCGCAGGCTGAACCTTTTTTATCGCCTCAAAGCCAGTTGCGGCGTTTGAAGTAGAGGTAGGGAGCAAGGCCGGCGAGGATCATAAAGATAATCGCGCCGGGATAGCCGAAACTCCAGTGCAGCTCGGGCATAAACTCGAAGTTCATCCCATAGCTTGATGCCACCAGCGTTGGCGGCAGAAACACTACCGAAACGACCGAGAAGATCTTGATGATTCGGTTCTGCTCGATATTGATAAAACCCATCGCCGCCTGCATCAGGAAGTTCACCTTCTGGAACAGGGATTCGTTATGCGGCAGCAGCGATTCGATATCGCGCAGGATCTCGCGCGCCTGCTCAAGCTGGCCTGCCGGTAAACGCGCTTTGCGCACCAGGAAGTTCAGCGCGCGCTGGGTATCCATCAGACATAACCGCACTTTCCAGCCAATATCTTCCTGCTCAGCAAGCGTTGAGAGCGCGTCGTCATACTCATCGCCCTGCTGCCCTTCCATAATGACGCGGCTGAGCTTTTCCAGATCGCTGTAGATGTTTTCAATCTCATCCGCCAGCTGTTCAATTTTGGTTTCGAAGAGATCGAGCAGCAGCTCGTAGGCGTTGCCGTCAACCATCTCCTGGCTGCGGGCGCGCATACGGTAGAGACGAAACGCGGGCAGTTCGCGTTCGCGCAGGGTAAAGAGACGCCCTTCGCGAATGGTGAATGCTACGGTTGAGTTGCCTGCGTGATCCTCTGCATCTTCATAAAAGAAGAAGGAGTGGATGTGCAGACCGTCTTCGTCTTCGAAAAAACGCGCCGAGGCTTCGATGTCTTCCAGTTCAGGTCGCGTAGCCAGATTCTGGCCCAATTCCGTTTGCACGCGGGTACGTTCATCATCGTCCGGCTCGACCAAATCAACCCAAACCGAGCTGGCGAGGTGTTTGATTTCGTCAGCCTCAAGACGGCTTAAACGATTGTTTTCCAGTTGAAATGCGCTCAGCATGGCCGGGACTCCCAATGCAAAAAATATCGGACAGTTCGCAGGGCACACAAGAAACAATTGGGGTTTCAGACCATTAAACAGTCTGACTCAGCGCGACGGGGATAAAGCGGGTCGCCGACAACCACTAAGGCCATCAGCGTGAGGAGAAAGCCTTAGGAGTTGTTCCTGAAATCCAGGAAATTGAGCCAGCATCTACTGGGTGTGTCCAAGGCGAATGTCCTCTTAGCGTGATCGTGCGCGCATGTTACGCCAGCACTCAGGAGGCGTCAACACGCAACGAAACGCTAAAGAGCAATATTTGCCCTTCAGCGTATAAGGCTAGCAGAATATTACAAAATGATGATATTTTTCTGAAGGTTACACAGTTTCGAGCTTCGCATAGGCGGCGACTAACCACTTAATACCCTGCCCCTGGAACGCCACCTGCAAGCGGCTGTGCTCGCCGCTGCCTTCCATATTCACCACCGTGCCTTCGCCAAATTTGGCGTGGCGCACGCGCTGACCAAGCTTATAGCCCGTATCGCTCTGCGCCACCGGCGTGCCCATCCGCTGATGGCTGACCGGACGGCTGATGCTGGCGCGCAAACGTACCTCTTCAACGCACTCTTCCGGCAGCTCGCCGATAAAGCGCGAAGGACGGTGATAAACCTCTTTACCATACAGCCGACGCGTTTCCGCGTAGGTTAAGGTCAGTTTTTGCATCGCGCGCGTGACGCCGACATAGGCCAGACGGCGCTCCTCTTCCAGACGGCCGCCCTCGTCAAGGGACATCTGGCTCGGGAACATCCCCTCTTCCATGCCGACAATAAACACCTGCGGGAACTCAAGCCCCTTCGCCGAGTGCAAAGTCATCAACTGCACCGCGTCCTGCCAGGTGTCCGCCTGCCCTTCGCCCGCTTCCAGCGCCGCGTGAGAGAGGAACGCCTGCAGCGGCATTAAATCTTCATCTTCTTCGTTGTAGCTGAACTGTCGCGTTGCGGTGACCAGCTCCTCTAAGTTCTCAATTCGCGTCTGGCCTTTTTCGCCCTTCTCCTGCTCGTACATCGCGCGCAGGCCGGAATCGCTGATCACCCGGTCGGTCTGCACATGCAGCGGCATATCCGCCGTCTCCTGCGCCAGCGCGTCGATTAGCTCAAGAAAACGCTGCAACGCGCCCGCCGCACGGCCCGCCAGCGCTTTCTCTTGCAGCAGCTCGCGGGTCGCCTGCCACAGCGTCAGCTGGCGCTCGCGGGAGGTCTGGCGAACGACGTCTAAAGTGCGATCGCCAATGCCGCGCGTTGGCGTATTGACCACGCGCTCGTAAGCGGCATCATCGTTACGGTTAGCGATCAGGCGCAGATAAGCGAGCGCATCTTTAATCTCCTGACGTTCGAAGAAGCGCATGCCGCCATAGATGCGATAGGGCATGCTCGTCTGTAATAACGCCTCTTCCAGCACGCGCGACTGGGCGTTACTGCGATAGAGGATGGCGCACTGCGTCAGCTGGCCGCCGTTGTCCTGCCAGGCTTTGATGCGATTAACCACGAAACGCGCTTCATCCAGCTCGTTAAACGCGCAGTAAAGGGAGATCGGCTCGCCGGCGGTCCCTTCGGTCCACAGCTTTTTCCCCAGACGCCCGTTGTTGTTCTCAATCAGGGCGTTGGCGGCGCTCAGAATATTGCTGGTGGAGCGGTAGTTCTGCTCAAGGCGAATGGTTTGCGCGCCGGGAAAATCGGTGAGGAAGCGCTGGATGTTCTCCACCTGCGCGCCGCGCCAGCCGTAGATCGACTGGTCATCGTCGCCGACAATCATCACCTTGCCGGTATCGCCCGCCAGCAGGCGGATCCACGCGTACTGAATGTTGTTAGTATCCTGGAACTCATCCACCAGGATATTGGTAAAGCGTTCGCGATAGTGCTGCAGAATATGCGGTTTGTTCAGCCACAGCTCGTGGGCGCGCAGCAGCAGCTCAGCAAAATCGACCAGCCCGGCGCGATCGCACGCCTCCTGATAGGCCTGGTAGACCTTCTGCCAGGTCTGCTCCACCGGATTGCCGAAGCTTTGGATATGGTGCGGGCGAATGCCCTCATCTTTTTGACCGTTGATGTAGTACATCGCCTGGCGCGCTGGCCACTGCTTCTCATCAAGGTTCATCGCTTTGATCAGGCGCTTGAGCAGGCGTAGCTGATCTTCGCTATCGAGGATCTGGAAATCCTGCGGCAGCTTCGCGTCCATATGGTGCGCGCGCAGCAGGCGGTGCGCCAGCCCGTGGAAGGTGCCGACCCACATGCCGCCCTGGGTGGTGCCCATCAACTGGCCGATACGGTGGCGCATCTCCGCCGCCGCTTTGTTGGTAAAGGTGACCGCCATAATCGAGAAGGGCGAGCAGTTCTCTACGGTTATCAGCCATGCGATACGGTGCACCAGCACGCGCGTCTTGCCGCTTCCCGCTCCCGCCAGCACCAGCATATTGCTGCGTGTCGCCGCTACGGCGTCGCGCTGTTTGTCATTGAGGCTGTCGAGCAGATAAGAAACGTCCATAGGTACCGTCGCGTAGTCATCAGGAATTGAACAAAACGCCGGTGGCGCTTCGCGTACCAGAGTCCGGTTTGCGTGGGCGTATTCGCGCCGCGCCCGCCACCAAAACCCTGGTATTTTATACAGAACAATGGGTGATTATATCAGCGTAGTGAGGGATGCCAACCGCGAAATTTCCATATGCGGCAACAGGCGGCTGTCGCTGGCTTGCAGCAGATCTGCGCCCTCGGGTTTGATCCAGCAGGCCTGCATGCCGCAGCGGATCGCGCCCGCAACGTCGGTGGTGAGATCGTCGCCAACGTGCAAAATGTTGCCAATGGGCACGCCAAGACGCTCAGCGGCGCGATGATACATATCGCTGAAGGGTTTTGAGCGCCCGTCCGGCCCGGCACGCAGAACAAATTTGAAATAGTCGCCGAGCCCGAATAGCTCCGGCTGCGCATTACCGTTAGTGATCGCCACCAGCGGCCACTTTTCTGCCAGCTTCGCCAGCGTGTCGTGGGTCTCGTCCGGGACATCAATGCGGCTGCGCCAGTGCGCAAAGTTGGCCATGGCGGCTTCGGCACCGGCCGCGGCCTCTGCTGCCGTCAGCCCGGCATCGAGCATAGCGCGCTCAACGGCGCGTCGCCGCCACTCGGTGACATCGTGATAGATATCCGGCTCGGTTTCGCGCAGCGCCTGGCGCAGGCGTTTGAATTCGCTGTTCTCCAGCGTGCTGAGCGCCGGGTTGTAGCCCTGCAAAAAGGCCAGCGACTCCTGCTCTGTACGCTGGATCACCAGCCGGTTGTCATAAAGGGTGTCGTCCAGGTCGAAAGTGATCGCCGAGATCTCGCCTGGTGGGCGGTAAAAACGCATTATTTCCCCCGTTTTGCGCGCGGATGCGCCGCATCGTAGACCGAAGCAAGGTGTTGAAAATCAAGATGGGTATAGATCTGGGTGGTGGATAAATTGGCGTGGCCAAGCAGCTCCTGCACGCCGCGCAGATCGCCGCTCGACTCCAGCATATGGGTGGCAAAGGAGTGGCGCAGTTTATGCGGATGCACATGGCTGTTCAGCCCCTGCTTAATGCCCCATTCGGCAAACCGTTTCTGCACATTGCGCGCCGAGATGCGCTTGCCGAGCTTTGAGAGGAACAGCGCATCGTCCTGCGCGCCAAACAGTTCGCGCAGATCGAGCCAGTGCTCAACCCAGCTCACCGCATTGCGGCCTATCGGCACGCGACGCTCTTTGCTGCCCTTGCCGAGCACCCACACTTCGCCGCTCTCCAGATCGAGGTGTTTGATATCGAGATTGACCAGTTCCGACAGACGCAGGCCCGCGCCGTACATCACTTCCAGCATCGCGCGGTCGCGCACCGCCAGCGGATCGTTAATGTCGATCTCCAGCAGACGGTTTACATCATCGACATCGATATTTTTCGGCAGATGGCGCGCGGCTTTCGGCGCCGAGATCCCTTTCGCCGGGTTGGCGGGCAGCTCGCCCTGACTCACCAGCCAGTCGAAGAAGCTGCGCAGTGCCGAGAGCCGTAGCGCGAGACTCGCCGCGCCCAGCCCTTTGCGGCGGCTGCGGGTGGCAATCGAGCGCACCGTGGCAGCATCGCACTGTTGCCAGCTTTTGAGGCCGAGATCGTCCGCCATCGCCATAATGGCGTCCAGCTGGCGCTGATAGTTACGCAGGGTGATCGGGCTGAGCTGGCGCTCAACGCCGAGGTAACGCAAAAAGCGGGTAACGAGCGGAAAGAGCGGCGGAGCGGTCATGCGCGCGCGATCCAGCGCTCAAGCAGATCCGGCAGCATCTGCGCGATCTCCTCCAGCAGCTGGGTACCCTGACCATGTTGATAATGGTGCGGATCGCGGCTGCTGAACAGCACCACGCCGAGCGAGCCATCTTGCCCCATCAGCGACATCGCCACTGATCCGATGGCTTTCGCCTCCGGCAACAGCAGCAACAGCTCCGGCCCGTTGAGCGATCCCAGATAGTGATGCTGGTGGCCAAGGCGCTGAATGCGCAGTGGCTCAAACGCCTGACGCGAGAGGGAGAGATGGGTGTAGCGCGACGGCGCGCCGAGACGCCAGCGATCCGGAAAGAGGCGCACCGTGGCGCCCGCCAGCCCTAAATCACGCGCCCAGCGGTGCAGGCGGCTCAGCATCTCATCCAGGCTTGGCGCGGAAGCCAGCCGGCTTTGCAGGCGCAGCAGGCGATAAAAGAGCCCTTCATTGGCGCTCGCCTGCTCCATCAGCAGCGTCATGTTCTCTTCCAGCGCGTTGATGTGGTTGCGCGAGCGCGCCATATGCCACTCCACCAGAGAAACCGTGTCGCGCACCGCATGCGGCACGCGCATCTGTTCTACCAGCCGCGCGTTACGGATAAAGAAGTCAGGATGGCGCACCAAATAGTCGGCAACGGTCTGATCTTCCAGCTCCGTCAGCGTCTCCTGCAATTCTTCCCCTGGTTGCTTCATAGATGAATAAACCCGTCATAGACATGTGCCGCCGGGCCAGTCATGTACAGCGGTTGGCCCGGGCCTTTCCAGGCGATATCAAGTCGACCGCCCGGTAACTCCACACGAACGCTTTCCGCCAGCAAGCCTTGCTGAATGCCGACGGCAACGGCTGCGCAGGCACCGCTTCCGCACGCCTGCGTTTCACCTGCGCCGCGCTCGAAAACGCGCAGGCGGATATGATCGGTTTTGACGACCTGCATAAAGCCGATATTGGCGCGTTCAGGAAAGCGCTCATGGCTCTCCAGCACCGGTCCCAGCGTCTCTACCGGCGCGTTTTCCACGCTATCGACCTGGATAACACAGTGCGGGTTGCCCATCGATACGACGCCGCAGAGCACGGTTTGTTCCGCCGCGCGCATAATATAGGTCTTCTCCGCTTTGTTCGCGCGAAACGGCACCTGCGACGGTTCGAAGTTCGGTTCGCCCATATTGACGCGCACCAGCTCATCTTCCGTTACGCTCAATACCATACGCCCGTTCGCCGTACTGACGCGAATGTCACGTTTATTGGTCAAACCTTTCAGGCGCACAAAACGGGCGAAACAGCGCGCGCCGTTGCCGCACTGCGACACTTCGCTGCCGTCAGCGTTAAAAATACGGTAGTGAAAATCGAGTTCTGGATCGTAAGGAGGCTCAACCACCAGCAGCTGATCGAAGCCTACGCCAAGATGGCGATCCGCCAGACGACGGATCAACTCCGGGGAGAAAAAGAGATTCTGCGTCACCGCGTCGACGACCATAAAATCGTTGCCAAGGCCATGCATCTTTGAGAACTGCATTATCTACTCCATTTACGCGGGTACAGAGCGGTAACGTCAATAATTCACCTGGGTCGGCGAGCCGGTATCGCCCCGATCGTTACTATTTGGAATAGTAGGCTGGATCGTGCTCTCCTGCGTTTTGGTTGGCGGCGGCGCGGTTTTATCGGCCGGAGGGAAGTAGAGCGGCCCTTTCAGACCACAGCCCGTCAGGCTGAACAGAGTCAGCACTACGGCCAGCGTGCGAAACAGATCTTTCATTATCGTTGCCTGTGAGTTCATTCTTACTGCGCTCTATCATCGCAGGAGAAGACACAAAAGCAAGAGTTTGCACGTTTAGGGCAACGGGAAATGTTTCGCGTTATACTGCGGCCATCATAAAAAACAGGAAAGCAGAATGAACGATTCAGAATTTCATCGCCTCGCCGACGGCCTGTGGCTCACCATCGAAGAACGCCTGGATGAGTGGGACGGCGATAGCGATATCGACTGTGAGATCAATGGCGGCGTATTAACCCTCAGCTTTGAAAACGGCAGTAAAATCATCATTAACCGTCAGGAGCCGCTGCACCAGGTGTGGCTGGCGACAAAACAGGGCGGTTACCATTTCAATCTCAAAGGGGATGAGTGGGTCTGCGATCGCAGCGGCGAAACCTTCTGGGATCTGCTGGAGCAGGCGGCAAGCCAGCAAGCAGGCGAAAGCGTCACTTTCCGCTAAGACGCGCTGCCCGGGAGACCGGGCAGCAATATCAGGAGAAATACTGCTGCAACAGCGGTGCGGCGTTATCCTGATTGGCCGGCGATGCGGTGCTGATCGCCTGGTTGCGGAACGGGATCACCTGCGCGCGCCCTTCAACATTCACAATCTGGTAGAACTGCGGCAGGTTAAAGTTTATAAAGCTTGAGCCGTAGGTAAAACGATCGTGGGATGAGGAGAAGAAGCGGCTTACGTCGCGCACCAGCTCCTCTTTGCTGCCTTCACAGTGGTGATACACTTCGGCGCGGTTGCTCTCATCCAGAATATAGATGTTAAAGCCCTCTTCCCCCGCCTCTTCAAAGAAGAACTGAATAATCCCTTCGCTGGCAAAACCATCTACCACCGCCGGTAATTCGACGTGGTTGGTCTCCACCTGCACCGACAAACCATGCAGCTTGTTGTGGGAAATGGCACCGTAAAACTCGATAGCGTTTTCCAGCTTCTGCACCGAAACGTTCACGCGCTCGAAGAACAGGCCCCAGGTTTGCCCCGCCACGCGCAGCGCTTTAAAGCGCCCGGTTTCGTGACGCGTCGTCGAGAGGCGCAGTTCAATACATTCAGAGACCAGCTGCTGCACGCGGGTGCGGATCAGGCCACGCAGATGCTGGCTGTAACAGAAGACTTCGACGCTGTCCGGCGGCGCGGCATCCTGGTGCATTTTCCCGAGAATGGTTTTCAAAGCTTCAATCATCGCCTGCTCGCCGTTGAAGTGCAGGGTACGCACTTCGTTCCACGAGTTGCGATAGAGCAGATCGACACTGCCAACGAGGCAGTTTTGCTGCTCGCCGAAGCTGAAGACATCAAGCTTACGGAAATCAAAGTGCACCACCTGGTTACGGAACGCCGCTGTCGGGTCGTACTCCAGGTTGACGATAATCGCCAGATGGCGGATTTCGCACGGGCTATAGAGCGCTTTCGGCGTTGGCGCAGGCAGGCGCAGCGGGAAGTGGTGCGAGACATCAGCAACCATCTCCTGCAGCTTCGGCAGATCGACAATGCCATTGCCCTTAATAAACAGGCGCGTGCGCGACGTCAGCAGGCCATTGAACCACGCCCAGGCGACCAGCTTATTCAGGTAGCGGTTATACTCCAGCGGCTGATGGCTGACGATGGAGTCCATGTTCGGCGCGCGGTTGTAGAGATACCAACCGGTACGGTTGGCGCGGCCCGGCGGCACATGAATAAAGGTTAAATTCGGTTCGGAGAGATCCGGTGAAATCTGCGGGTTCACCAGCGTCACTTTGCCCGGCAGCGCTTCAAACGCCGCGTAGAGTTTACGGGTTAAGACCCCGATATCCTGCGGGCTGGCGGAGACGCTCAGGTTATTACGGCGGGCAAAGCGGATCAGGTTACGGTAGCTCTGCATCATCGCATCAAGCAGCTCATTGTGCGCTTCGCGCACCTGATCGATTTTCCAGTTGGCGCGGTTATCGAGCATTGCGAGGCGCGCTTCGTCCCAGCCCCACTCTTTCACTAACTGCGTGATCACTTCGCGACGCCAGCCGACGCAGGCGCGTTCGCGGCTCAGTTTTTCACACACTTTTAAGTAGAAACATCGACGCACCAGGTCAAGACGCGTCGGATCCTCAATCGCTTCCAGATAGTGCGTGACGCGCTCAAGCATCATGCAGTAGTGATCGAGACCGAAAGAGACGATCTCGCCGTCGTGCAGGCGCTGTTTGATATCTTTCGCCAGCAGGCGGGTATTCGGATATTCCCAGGAGTAGGCTTCGAGCAGCAGGGTTTTCAGCACCGCTTTATAAGGCGAGTCGATGCTCTTATAGAGCTGCCACAGGCTGGCACCAAAATACTCTTCCGCCGAGAGCGAGCTTAAGCCGCCCAGATCGAGCCACTCGTTCGGGGTCAGCACGCCCTGCGCGTAGAGCGTCATGACGTAATCGTCGTAATTCTCCTCTTCGTCGCCAGGCACCATATTCCACAGAATACGTTTACCTGCCAGACGCACGGCGGTGCGGTAGAACTCATCGAGCAGTAAAATGTGCTGCGTTGAGCCGCAATCTTCGCCGCCGAGGCTGCCGCTTTCATTATGGCGGAAGCGGTTCTCATCAATCAGGAAGAAGCTCACTTCCACGCCAAGGGAGGCGGCCCAGCTCTCCAGCAGGCTGCATTTACGCTGTAACAGCTGGCGCTCGTCGTTATCGAGCCAGGATTGGTGGCAGACCCAGATATCAAGATCGGAAGAGCAGCTCTGCCCAACCGAAGAGGTGCTGCCCATGGAGTAGACGCCGGTGATCGGCAGCTCGCCGGTCGGCGCATCCTGCGCAGGCAGGCCACGGTTCAGCTCAAGTTCGTTCAGGTAGTGGAGTTGGTTTTCATCAGGCGTGTAGAGGCAAATGCCATTGGGAACGTTACCGTCAAGGTAGCCAGGCATCAGCGGATGGTGATAGTGCAGTAATGTCGGCAGCAGACTGTAAACCTGCTGAAAAGCAGGGCCCATGGCAGCAAGCGCGCGATCCACACGCAGTTGATTAATGGCATCCAGTCGCTGTTTCAGCGTCTCAATATAGAGGTACAAGACATATCGCCTGATGTTTTACACACACACCTTCATGCTGATGTTTTGTAGGCCGCAGCTTGAAAAGGGGTGCGTAGACAGAAAATCCAAAAGTAGCCGTTGCCCTTTTTTCGTCGTTATCGTTATGGGAGGACAGACGAAAAAATGGTCTAAAACGTGATCAATCTAACACCTTGCTCATTGACCGTAAAGAAAGATGCGCTACAAACCAGTTTAGCATTAAACGCACTCTGTAAATTCCGAATTACATCCCGCGCTGCGCCTGTTGCGCGGCGCGAGACCCGCAATCGACCGTGAACACTGACACCCTAATGCAACAGTGTTAGGATGGTCAACGGACGAAATTGACGGTATCAAGCATGGTAGACAATGTTTTAAGAATTGCCACACGGCAAAGCCCGCTTGCGCTCTGGCAGGCACATTATGTAAAGGCGCGCCTTGAAGCGAGCCATCCGGGGTTAGCCGTTGAGCTGGTGCCGATGGTGACGCGCGGCGATGTGATCCTCGACACGCCGCTGGCGAAAGTGGGCGGTAAAGGTCTGTTCGTGAAAGAGCTTGAACGGGCGCTGCTCGACAATCACGCCGATATCGCTGTGCACTCAATGAAAGATGTCCCGGTCGACTTTCCCGATGGACTCGGTCTGGTGACGATTTGCGAACGCGACGATCCGCGCGACGCCTTTGTCTCTAACCGTTATAAGTCTCTGGACGAACTGCCCGCTGGCAGTATTGTCGGCACCTCCAGTTTACGCCGCCAGTGTCAGTTGGCTGCGCTGCGCCCCGATCTGGTGATCCGCTCGCTGCGCGGCAACGTTGGCACCCGCCTGAGCAAGCTCGATAACGGCGAATACGATGCGATTATCCTCGCCGTCGCCGGTCTTAACCGCCTGGGCCTTAGCGATCGTGTACGCTGGGCGCTGCCGCCGGAAATCTCACTCCCGGCCGTAGGCCAGGGCGCGGTGGGCGTTGAGTGCCGTCTTGACGATGCGCGTACCCGTGCGCTGCTGCAGCCGCTGAATCATGATGAGACCGCAATCCGCGTTAAAGCCGAGCGGGCGATGAACACCCGTCTTGAAGGCGGCTGCCAGGTGCCAATCGGCAGCTATGCTGAATTGATTAACGGCGAACTCTGGTTGCGCGGGCTGGTTGGCGCGCCGGATGGTTCGACGATGATACGCGGCGAGCGTCGCGGCCAACCGGAAGATGCGCTAAAGATGGGCATCTCGCTGGCAGAAGAGCTGCTGGATAACGGCGCGCGCGCCATTCTTGCTGATATTTACAACGGAGAAGCCCCCGCATGAGTATCCTGGTCACCCGTCCCTCTCCCTCCGGGGAAGAGTTAGTGAGCCGACTGCGCACACTGGGTTTGGTGGCCTGGAGCTTTCCGTTGATTGAATTCACGCCGGGTCGTGAGCTGCCTTTATTACCTGGGCTGCTTGCCAGGCTCGGCGCGAATGACCTCGCGTTTGTGCTGTCACAGCACGCTGTCTCCTTCGCGCATGCCCATTTGCAGCAGGCTGGCCTCTCCTTCCCAACGGAACCGGCCTGGTTTGCTATCGGGCGTACCACCGCGCTCGCACTACATACGGTAAGCGGCATTGATGTGCGCTACCCTCACGACCGGGAAATCAGCGAAGTGTTGCTACAATTACCTGAATTGCAAGATGTTCAGGGCAAGCATGCGCTAATCTTACGGGGCAACGGCGGGCGCGAACTGTTGGCGGAAACGTTAACTGAGCGCGGCGCGAATGTTGAATTTTGCGAGTGTTATCAACGCAGTGCAAAATTTTATGACGGTGCAGAAGAAGCGATGCGCTGGCATACGCGGGGTGTCTCAACGCTGGTGGTCACCAGCGGCGAAATGCTGCAGCAGCTTTTTTCACTTATTCCTCCCTGGTATCGGGAGAACTGGTTACTTCGCTGCCGCCTGGTGGTGGTAAGCGAACGTCTGGCGAACCTTGCCCGGGAACTGGGCTGGCAAGAGATTCAGGTCGCTGACAATGCCGACAACGATGCGCTGCTTCGCGCATTACAATAACTCTCATAATGGGAAGCCATAATGACGGAACACGAAAACTCCTCCGCCGTGGTTGAAGAGACCAAAGCGGCTGACGGCGTAACGCCGCCGCCGGAGAAAGCAGAGAAGAAGAGACGCGCTAACAGGACCAGCCTCGCGCTAAGCGCGATCGCCATCGCTATTGCGCTGGCATCGGGCGCCGGGCTTTATGGCTGGGTGAAGCATCAAAATAAAACCCTGCAGACCAGCAATGGCGAAATCGCCGACCAACTGATCGCGCTACAACAGACGCAGGATAAGCAGCGTACTGAGCTGGAAGGGATGATTAAACAGCAGGCTGATGCGCTGGCGGCAGAAAAACGCCAAAGCGAAGCGCTGGCGAAGCAGCTTGATGAAGTTCAGCAGAAAGTCGCGACCATCTCCGGCTCCGATGCCAAAACCTGGCAGCTGGCGCAGGCTGATTTCCTCGTCAAACTGGCGGGCCGTAAGCTGTGGAGCGATCAGGATGTCACCACCGCGGCCGCGCTGCTGAAAAGCGCTGACGCCAGCCTTGCGGATATGAACGATCCGAGCCTGATTACTGCGCGTCGTGCCATTACCGACGATATCGCCAGCCTCTCCTCCGTGACGCAGGTCGATTATGACGGGGCCATTCTCAAGCTGAACCAGCTCTCCAACCAGATCGATAACCTGCGACTCGCCGACAATAACGACGACGATTCGCCGATGGATTCTGACAGCGGCGAGCTCTCAAGCTCCATCAGCGAGTGGCGCGTTAACCTGCAAAAAAGCTGGCGCAACTTTATGGACAGCTTTATTACCATTCGCCGCCGCGATGAGACCGCCGTGCCGCTGTTAGCGCCGAATCAGGATGTCTATCTGCGTGAGAACATCCGCTCGCGCCTGCTGGTTGCGGCGCAGGCCGTTCCGCGTCATCAGGAAGAGACCTACAAACAGGCGCTGGATAACGTGTCGACGTGGGTTCGCGCCTACTACGATACGGACGATGCGGCCACCAAAGCGTTTCTCGAAGAGGTGGATAAGCTCGGCCAGCAATCTATCGCCATGGAGCTGCCTGAATCGCTCCAGAGTCAGCCGATTCTGGAAAAATTGATGCAGACCCGCGTGCGCAACCTGCTCGCGCAGCCCGCTGTGCCGTCTGAACAGGCGCCCGCCGCGCCCGCCGATGCAGCGCAGGGAGAATAATCATGCTGAAAGTATTATTGCTCTTTGCACTGCTTCTCGCCGGAATCGTGCTTGGCCCGATGCTCGCCGGGCATCAGGGTTATGTGCTGATCCAGACCGATAACTACAACATTGAAACCAGCGTCACGGGTCTGGCGATCATGCTGGTGCTGACGCTGGTGGTCTTCTTTGCACTGGAGTGGCTGCTGCGTCGGATCTTCCGTACCGGCGCGCATACCCGCGGCTGGTTTATGGGCCGTAAGCGTCGTCGCGCGCGCAAGCAGACAGAACAGGCGTTGCTGAAGCTGGCGGAAGGCGATTATCAGCAGGTTGAGAAGCTGATGTCGAAAAATGCCGATCACGCGGAACAACCGCTGGTTAACTATCTGCTGGCAGCGGAAGCCGCCCAGCAGCGCGGCGATGAAATGCGTGCTAACCAGCACCTTCAGCGTGCCGCCGAGCTGGCAGAGAATGACCCGATCCCGGTCGAGATCACCCGCGTTCGTCTGCAACTGGCGCGCAATGAGAATCATGCTGCGCGTCACGGCGTCGATAAACTGTTGGAGATCGCGCCACGCCATCCGGAAGTGCTGCGTCTGGCGGAACAGGCCTATATTCGCACCGGTGCGTGGACGTCGCTGCTCGACATCATTCCTTCGATGGCGAAAGCTAACGTTGGCGATGAAGAGCACCGCGACATGCTGCAACAGCAGGCGTGGATCGGCATTATGGATCAGGCGCGCGCCGATCAGGGCAGCGATGGTCTGAAGGGCTGGTGGAAGAATCAGAGCCGTAAAACGCGTCACCAGGTGGCGTTGCAGGTGGCAATGGCGGAGCACTTAATTGAGTGTGACGATCATGACACCGCGCAGGAGATCATCCTCGACGGCCTGAAGCGGCAGTATGACGATCGTCTGGTGCTGGTGATCCCCCGTCTGAAGACCAATAACCCGGAACAGGTTGAAAAAGTGCTGCGCCAGCAGATCAAAACGCAGGGCGATCGCCCGCTGCTGTGGAGCACGCTCGGTCAGTCGCTGATGAAACATGGTGAGTGGCAAGAAGCGACGATTGCATTCCGCGCTGCGCTGAAACAGCGCCCGGATGCGTTTGATTACGCCTGGCTCGCAGACTGTCTCGACCGCCTGCGCCAGCCTGAAGAGGCCGCAACGATGCGTCGCGACGGCCTGCTGTTAACGCTGCAAAACAACCCGCCTGCTTAGCCCTTCTCTTCGCGTTACAGAGCTGCTCTGTCGCGCGAAGCTTCATTTGTCCCGCCATAAAAAAACGCCTGTCAGCATACACTGACAGGCGTTAAAACAGGTCTTTGACAACTAATGGGTGCTTCACTCAACGTTATGCCCATGGTGTTTGATGAGGCCGAAGCGACATCTCTCGGTGGACGATAAGCACCATAAAACGGCTCTGCGTCATTCCTGGGTTTATGAGGCCAGAAGGCGAACATAAGAGATGGAATGAGCATCTACGCCAGTATTATTGCACATAGCGTGCCAACCCCGCATTAAGAAATGTTACATCACGCAACCTTTTAAGAAACCTCTATATTTAGGCAGCTGGCGGTAAAAGCGTCCCTTGCCACGCCTCGCCGCAGACGCAATCTGTCGCTGTGGGACGACATATCTACGCCATTTTAGGTAAAGCTATTTTAATCAAAAGGTTACGTGTAGCTGATAGGCGACAACACGAGATAAGAATGTCGCTGAAGAACAACAGAGGAAAATGAGGAAAACCTGAACCGCAGAAAACAAAAAACCCCGCTTACGCGGGGTTCAAAATTGGTCGGCGAGAGAGGATTCGAACCTCCGACCCACTGGTCCCAAACCAGTTGCGCTACCAAGCTGCGCTACTCGCCGTTTTTACTGCTTTTTGACTTTTTTGTTCAATCAAAGTTGTGGTGCGAGGGGGGGGACTTGAACCCCCACGTCCGTAAGGACACTAACACCTGAAGCTAGCGCGTCTACCAATTCCGCCACCTTCGCATCGCCACGAAACTTTTTACTGCTAAATAATGGGGTGGCTAATGGGACTCGAACCCACGACAACTGGAATCACAATCCAGGGCTCTACCAACTGAGCTATAGCCACCACTGTAAATCTGTTCACGCGGTATCGTGATAATTCACGAACCACCGCAGCTCAAGCGCCGGGTTAAAATGGCGCGCCCGACAGGATTCGAACCTGAGACCTCTGCCTCCGGAGGGCAGCGCTCTATCCAGCTGAGCTACGGGCGCGTAGCGCCGTTGCGGGGGTGGATAGTACGGACTTCGGGGGCAGCTGTCTAGTGCTTTTTTGAAGAAAAATGCGCGTTTGGTTATGCTTTGCGCACTTTGTCTCTTATTCACCCACCCGAGGCGTTGCCGCACGGCGATCGAAGCCAAATAGCTTATATACCAGCGTCACGGCAGCCAGGAAGATCACGCCGACAAACAGCGACATACGGGTGTCTTCATTGAATCCCATGCCAATCAGCACGCAGACGAGGAAGGCCATGGTAAGCCAGTTCGCCCATGGGAACAGCATCGAACGGAACGGATGGCTGGCAATCGCCTCTTTGTGAACCTTGCGAAAACGCAGCTGGCTAATCAGGATCACGAACCACGGCACCATGCCCGGCAGCACGCTGGCGCTATAGACATAGACAAACACGCGCTGCGGGTTAGGAATGATGTAGTTCAGGCATGAACCGATGAGCAGGATGATAATCGAGATAGTCACGCCCACCGCCGGCACGCCGTTTTTCGAGACTTTGGCAACCGCTGCCGGTAACTGGCGGTTCTTCGCCAGCGCATAGAGCATACGGCCACAGCTGTACATGCCGCTGTTACAGCCGGAGAGCGCCGCAGTCAGCACAACAAAGTTGATGATGCCTGCCGCCGCGGTAATACCGATTTTCGCGAAGGTCAGGACGAACGGGCTACCGTTAGTACCAATTTCATTCCACGGGAAGATGGTGACGATAACGAAGATTGCGCCGACATAGAAAATCAGGATGCGCCACAGCACCTTGCTTACCGCACTGCGCAGCGTCACCTGCGGGTTTTTCGCTTCACCCGCGGTAATACCGATCAGCTCAACGCCCTGATACGAGGCGACAACAATACAGAGCGCGGTGAGGAACCCTTTCCAGCCGCCGGCGAAGAAGCCGCCGTGCTCGGTAAGATTGCTAAAGCCGATGGAGTGACCGCCATTGCCAAAGCCGAAGAAAATCACGCCCAGGCCCACGATGATCATCACGATGATGGTGGTAACTTTGATCATCGCAAACCAGAACTCAATCTCGCCATACAGGCGCACCGCCGCAAGGTTCGCCAGCGCCACCAGCCCAACGGCAATCAGTGCCGGTATCCACTGGGCGAGATCCGGGAACCAGAACTGGACATAGACGCCAATGGCGGTGATTTCCGAAATCCCCACCGCCATCCACATAAACCAGTAGGACCAGGCGGTGAGATAACCAAAGAAGGGGCTCATGTAACGATGAGCGTAGACGGCGAACGACCCGGCGACCGGTTCAAGGAAGAGCATTTCGCCCATCGAACGCATAATAAAGAAGACGAAAAGTCCGGCAATGATATAGGCCAGCAGAACTGACGGGCCAGCCCACTTCAGGGTGCTGGCAGCGCCCATAAACAGGCCAACGCCGATGGTGCCGCCAAGGGCAATTAATTCAATGTGACGAGACTCCAGCCCACGCTGAAGTTCGGGTTGTTTTTCGGCCATAAATCCTCTGTTGTATTTGCTTCTTGCTTCGCCCGCATCGCGGGTTATTGTTATGAGTTTCCCTCATCTCATCGCAGGCGATACTGCTCCGCCCCGCGAAAGGGAGGGCGCAAAATCAGCGCGGCGCTGCAATGAGAGAGCGAATGGTTTCTTAAATCGACGGAAATGGCAAACGATGTGTATAAAAAATCCTGGTAGCGCACAATAAAAGAGCAGCAGGAGAGGGAAAGGCAGCGCATTGCGCCGCCGGAGGGGTTCAGAGTTTTCCGCTGTAGTGCCAGCGTAAATAACGCAGCAGACGGAGCTGGCGCTTCAGGCGCGAAGGCTGCGACAGCAAGCGGTATAGCCACTCAAGGCCGAGGTTCTGCCAGAATTTCGGTGCGCGCTTAACATGTCCGGTAAAGACATCGTAGGTGCCGCCGACGCCCATATAGAGCGCATCCGGACAGACAAGGCGGCAGTCACGCATAAAAATCTCCTGCCGCGGCGAGCCCATTGCGACAGTGACGATCTTCGCCCCGCTGTCACGAATGGCTGCAAACAGCGCCTCGCGCTGCTCGGGTTTGAAGTAGCCATCCTGGCAACCCACAACATTCACCTGCCACTGGTCACGCAGTTTCTGCACGGTCTGCGCCAGCACGTCCGGCTTACCGCCCACCAGGAAGACCGGCGTGCCCGTCTCCCCTGCCCGCGCCATTAACGCTTCCCACAAATCGGCACCCGCCACGCGGGAGACCTGCGCCTGCGGAAACTTTTTGCGTATTGAGCGCACAACGCTGATGCCATCGGCATATTTAAACTCCGCCGCCTCAATCAGGGCGCGAACCTCGGCATCATCTTCCAGCGTCAGCATCTTTTCGGCATTGATTGCCACCAGCGTGCCCTGCTCTACGCGCCCGTCACCGAAAAGATGATCCAGCGCGTGGGGCATATCACGCCAGCCAATCAACTTCAGGCCGCGAAGGTCATACAGCGGTGCCGCCGTCTTATCCGTCATGTTTGATCCTTTTACAACTGGGAGAGCGGTTTGACCGCGCGCGTACCGCGACGCTGTATCAACCCGGCGCTATCGAATAGCCAGTACAGCAGTTTCGCCGCCAGCAGGCAGAAAGCGAAAACGGCGAGGAAGAAGACCACACGAGAGGCGAACGCATCCAGCCCTTCACGCGCCAGCACAATCATGTTGAAGATCGCCCCGAAGCAGAAGCTGTGCAGGATCGCCGCCTTGTAGCGGTTCGTTTCCCGGTTGCCCAGGGCATAAACCCAGTCGAACCATTTGATGATAAGCCCCACCGCTGCCGCGCCCAGCGGAATAAACCACGCGCCGCCCATCACCACTAAGGAGCCAATCAGCGTCGGTGAAATGGCCAGCCCTGAGTGGTTATTCAGCACTTCCCAGGTAAAGTAGTTCGCGGTGTTAAGCACAACACCCGGGCGCGATGGCCACAGCCAGGTGGGGATAAAGACATAGAAATCGCGCACAATTGGCGCCAGCCCCTGAAACTCAATCTTGTCGTAGTTTTGCAGCAGCAAAGCGAGGTTTTCCCACGGCGAGAAGGTATCGCGCGTCAGATAGAGGAAGGTGTAAAACGCTTCATCACCGCGCACATCCAGCCCGTAGCGTTTCAGCGCCAGCCAGAACATGCCGACAATGCCGAGCACGCCCGCCGCCGCCAGCATCCACAACGAGATCCAGCCACGAATAATGCCGATAAACAGGAAGATAGCGAAGGCAATGATGATATTGGCGCGCGTACCGCCAACAATCATGTAGGTCAGCAGGCCAAACGCCACGGTGCTGACCAAAAAGAAGAGCCAGGTCTGGGCATTCTGCCGCAGGAAGTAGACCACCAGCATCGCCGGAATAAAGAAATAGAAGAAGCGCTTCAGCGCTACGCCGGAGACTTCGCTGGAGAAAATCTGGCTATAGGAGTGCAGACGGAAGAGTAAAAACCCGTTGTGCATAAAGAAGATGCCAACGCTCACCAGCGCGATGACCATCAGGATCACCCACGTCAGATGCGCCTCTACCCGGTTAATGGTAAAGAGCGGACGCCGCGGCGTAAGAGAAGACGAAGCGCGCAGCCGCGTTTTATAGGTCACATAGTAGATGCCATAGAAGCAGGCCGCCGCCAGCAGCGTCTGCATCAGGATATCGGGCGGCGCAACGCCGACGTTGAAGCGGAACACCAGCACGCTGGTCAGCGGAAAACCGAAGAAGAAGGTCAGCAAAAAAAGCAGCGAGAAGAAGACGTTAAAGTTAAAACGTACGCGGCGAAATTCGAACCAGGTGAGCGTGCCGATAAACAGCGTCGCCAACAGCCAGATAACAAACAGTCCGCAAAATTCGAGTGGGCTCATCCGTTGATCCCCGCAGCGTTAAGGAGCGCTTTGTGCCACAGCGTTTCGTAATGTGGGCTGAAAAAAGCGATAGCGTTTTTATCCACCGCTAACAGCTGGCGGCGGGCCTCGCGGATCACCGCCTCATCCAGCGCATCGCCGGTAAAGAGAACGGGAATGCCTTCCGCCACCATATCGCGCCAGAAGGGGTTTTCCCTGTTCAGCACACAGGGCACGCCCGCCTGGATCAGCAGGCACATCGTACCGATCCCCTGCTGGCGTGCAAAAATGAAATAGCCCAGATCGCACTGCGCGAGCAGCCCGAGATAGGCATCAAAATCCATTTTCTCATCGAGGATGCGCAGGTTGTCAGCACTGAAAAGCGTCAGCCCGGCGCTGCGTACTGCGGCGATATAAGCATCGTTATTCGCCGGATAGCCCATCGGCACAATGATATTGACCGTATCGCCAAACTGACGGTGGATCGCCTGCAAAGCGGCAATATGCTCATTACTCGCATCGCCGGAGTTGCCGACCAGAATCGTCAGCTTGCCCGTCTGCGGGCGCTCATCCGCCATGTTGTTCAGCGCCGGATCCATACGCGTTGGGAAATAGAGCAGTTCACCAGGCACTTTAGGGTTACGTTCGGCAAACCACGCCAGATCGCCGCGGGTCGCAAAGATGCAGCCTACGCGACGCTGCGCTAAACGGCGCAGCGGATAAAAGAGACGGAATTTCAGGCTGCGGGAGACTTCATACAGATCGGCGCCCCAGGCGTGCCAGTAGAACTGCTCGCGCTTGATAGCCCCTTGCAGCAGTGCCAGCCAGAGATCGAAATTAAACTGACCGTGGAAGAAGAAGCGCTGCTGACGTTGCGCTTTCGCCCGCGCGATGACCGCTTTTGCCAGACTCTTTTTGTCGGGATAAAAATGCAGCGTCAGCGCAGGATAGTGCGCCCGCTGCGACTCGTCACGCCCGACAACCATAAACTCGCGGGCATACTCTCCCGATGCCGCAAGATGGTCGTTAAAGAAGCGCAGCACAGTTTGGTTATGGTGTGGGATATCCGATCCCAGTATGTGAATCAGTGCAGTCATGCCTTTTTACGCCAAATCAAAAAAACGCCGCAACAAACAGCGAAATAGATAATGTAGGTGGCCATATAGGCCTGCGCTGCGCCCGCCGCGCCGTGCGCCGGAATAAGCCAGCGCGCGAAGAGCGTCAGCAGCGCAAACTGGCTTATTTCAGCCAGTATATAGAATCGCAGCGAGGCCTTCGCGATGACTAAATAGCCAAAGACGTAAGCCCCCACTTTCAATACATCCCCGACCAGCTGCCAGGCGAAGAGATCGCGCATGGCGATAAACTTCTCAGAAAAGAGCAGCCAGATCGCCACATCGCGCAGCAGCCAGACGCCGAGGCTCACCGCCGCCACGGCGGGAAGAACAAAGCGCAGTGACCTGCCGATTTCACGCGAGATCTCCTGCTTCGTCACCAGTCGCGACAATGTCGGTAACAGATAGACGCTAAACGAGGCGGTAATAAACTGCAGGTAAGCATCCGATATCGTGCTTACACCCTGCCAGATCCCCACATCATCCCAGCTGTAGTGGGCAGCAAGCTGGTTTCGCATCATCACGTAAGCCAGCGGCATCGTAAATGAGGTGATGAGCGCCATCAGGGTAAATTTACCCAGCTGACCTGCCAGCACACGATCCCACTGCGGCCTAAAGAAACGCAGCGGTATCGCTTTGCTTCTCAGCAGCATCGCCATCGCCGGGATAACCACCAGCGCAGGCACCAGTGCCAGCCCCAGCAGCGCACCCTGATAGCCGCCAATGCGGTAACAGAGATACCAGGCCAGCACGCCAATGAGGCTGCCGATAATCAGCGACAGCGCATTCCCCGCCGCATCGCGGAACCCCTTCATTACCGCCAGCAACAGGTTGGCCCAGGCGATGCCCATCTGCACCAACGCGACTAAGCGCACAAGCCCCTGATAGTGGGTATGACCAAACAGCCCCTGGCTGATGGGCGCGGCAGCGAGCAGGAACAGCAGCGCCAGCAGGGTTGAGAAGCCGAGCACCATCGCCGAGGAGGTACCGACAACCACGCGCAGACGCGCGGGATCGTCATGAGACTGCGCCACAAACTTCGTGACGCCATTAAAAATCCCCGCGCCCGCCAGCACGCCAAGCACGGTAATCAGCTGGCGAAAGTTACCCGCCTGTCCGACGCCGGATGGCCCGAACGCCATCGCCAGCAGTTTAACCACCAGCAGTCCCGCGCCGATTTTGACCAGCGTGCTTGCGGCAGTCCAGAGCGATGCTTTTGCCAGCGACATATCAGCTGAAGTAGCTCAGAAGCGTGCTGATCACCGTCCGCTGATTGACCGACGCCAGGTTGTAGAAGAGCGGCAGGCGAAGCAACCGCTCACTCTCTTGCGTGGTATAGCGGTCTTCGCCGTGGAAGGTACCGAACTTCTCGCCGGCTGGCGAGGCGTGCAGCGGGATATAGTGGAACACCGCCATAATCTCCGCTTCCTTCAGGAAGGCAATCAGCTTGCTGCGATCCGCTTCGTCGCGCAGCTTAATATAAAACATGTGCGCATTGTGGCTACACTCTGCCGGAATCGAGGGCAGTTCAATGCGCCCGGTTTTTGCCAGCGGGGAGAGCGCATCATAGTAGTTTTGCCACAAGGCCAGCCGCTGCTGGTTAATGCGCTCGGCTGACTCCAGCTGTGCCCACAGGTAGGCGGCCTGCAAATCGGCCATCAAATAGCTGGAGCCGATATCACGCCAGGTGTACTTATCCACCTGCCCGCGGAAGAACTGGCTGCGATTGGTGCCCTTTTCGCGAATCACCTCTGCGCGTTCAACCAGCGCGCGATCGTTAATTAGCGTCGCGCCGCCTTCACCGCCCGCAGTGTAGTTTTTGGTTTCGTGAAAACTGAAGCAGCCAATATGGCCGATGGTGCCTAATGCCCGTCCTTTGTAGGTCGACATCACGCCCTGCGCGGCATCTTCCACCACCAACAGCTTATGCTTTTGCGCGATCGCCATGATGGTGTCCATTTCACAGGCAACGCCCGCATAATGCACCGGCACAATCGCGCGCGTCTTATCGGTGATCGCCGCTTCAATCCGCGTCTCATCGATGTTCATCGTATCCGGGCGGATATCAACGAAGACGATCTTCGCCCCACGCAGCACAAAGGCGTTGGCGGTGGAGACGAAGGTGTAGCTCGGCATAATCACTTCATCGCCAGGCTGGATATCCAGCAGCAGCGCGGCCATCTCCAGCGATGCGGTGCATGAAGGCGTCAGCAGGACTTTGGCGCTGCGAAAACGCTGCTCCATCCACTGCTGGCAGCGGCGGGTAAAACCGCCGTCGCCGCATAATTTCCCGCTGCCCATTGCCGACTGCATGTAGTCAATTTCCGTTCCTACTACCGGTGGTGCATTGAAAGGGATCATAGCGTTACCTGTATAGCCATAAGGCGGTGCTTTCTACGTTCGCGCCGCTCTGAATATATCGTTTAAGTGCGGCAGTATTCCCAAGCTGGGTCGCCACACGCACGTGCGTTAACTGCCGCGCTCGCGCCCACTGGCACGCCGCCTGCATCAATTTCTCGCCCATACCGCGTCCGCCCAGCAGGCCAATACGCGCCTCGTGCTCATTAAGCTGGCGAAGAGAGACAAAACCGCTGATGGCATCCTCCTGCGCGCGGAAAATCAGACACTGGTGGTCGAAAAGACCCTTTACCGCGTTTTCAATCCACTGCGCGTAGAAACGACCGCTCGCCTCAGGCGCATACCAGGGCGCGCGAAAGCGGCTCTGGACAAACATCTCTGCCGCCATCTGACGAAGCGCGGGAATATCGCTTTCATCTGCCACAGTGGCGACCGGATCGATACCCTGTGCGGCAACCGGCAGTCGCAAATCGATCTCACCTTCGACCAGTTGAAAACCCAGCTGTTGCAGGGCATCAAGCTGATGGGTTTGCGCGGCGGGCAATTTCACCTGCAGGCGTTCCCACTGTGCAAAATCTGCGCCAGTAAGCGCGGGTGCGGAAGGATTCAGACGAATAATCGCGCTGCGCAGACCAAAAAAAGCGCTTTCCCATACCAGCTCATCTATCGTGCCATGCACCGCCATGCTAAATCCTTAGCGCCAGACGCCTTTGGTATCGACGATCCACGGCTGCGAAATGGTGGCGGCATCGACCGCTTTAAACTGCTTATGGTCGACCAGCATCACCAGCACATCGGCCTGCGCCAGCGCATCCTGGGTGTTGACCAGCGTGCTGTGCCCGGCCATTTTCTCCGGCAGCGTGTCGATATTCGGTTCGACGACCAGCGTCTGGCCGTTGTGCCACTGGGCGATGTCATGCGCGATCTCCATCGCCGGGCTTTCACGTAGATCGTCAATGTTCGGTTTAAACGCCAGCCCGAAGCAGGCGATTTTAACCTCGCTGGCGCGCTTGCCGCTCGCAGTGAGGCAATCGGCGACGGTGGCTTTCACCTGGTTCAGCACCCAGTGCGGTTTGTGATCGTTCACTTCACGCGCGGTACGGATAAGCCTTGCCTGATCGGGGTTCTGCGCCACGATAAACCACGGATCGACCGCGATACAGTGGCCGCCGACGCCAGGGCCGGGCTGCAGAATATTGACGCGCGGATGGCGATTCGCCAGGCGGATCAGCTCCCAGACGTTGATCCCCTGATCGGCACAAATCAGCGACAGTTCGTTGGCAAAAGCGATGTTAACGTCGCGGAAGCTGTTTTCTGTCAGCTTGCACATCTCGGCAGTGCGGGCGTTAGTCACTACGCACTCGCCTTCAAGGAAGATTTTATAAAGCTCGCTGGCGCGGGCAGAACACTTGGGTGTCATGCCGCCAATCACGCGGTCATTTTTAATCAGTTCGACCATCACCTGCCCCGGCAGCACGCGCTCCGGGCAGTAGGCGATATTCACGTCCGCCTGCTCGCCAGCCTGCTGAGGGAAGGTGAGATCCGGGCGCGCCTCGGCGAGCCACTGCGCCATCTGCTCCGTCGCGCCAACCGGTGAGGTGGATTCGAGGATCACTAGCGCGCCTTTATGCAGCGCGGGTGCAATGGATTTTGCAGCCGCTTCAACGTAGGCCATATCCGGCTCGTGATCGCCCTTAAACGGTGTTGGCACCGCAATCAGGTAGGCGTCTGCCGCAACAGGCGTGGTGCTGGCGCGCAGGTAACCGCCCTCCACCGCCGCTTTTACTACGCTATCCAGTTCCGGCTCAACGATGTGGATCTCGCCACGGTTAATGGTCTCCACCGCACGCGCGTTGATGTCCACCCCTACGACCTGCTTCTGCCGGGAGGCAAAAGCCGCTGCGGTAGGCAGGCCAATGTAGCCGAGGCCAATCACGGAAATGGTTGTAAAGCTCATAGTGTTACCTGATTGTGTTTAAGTGCGTGCAAAATTCGGCCACAAGCCTGCCCATCCCCGTAAGGGTTGTGCGCGCGGCTCATGGTCTGCCATGCTTCATTGTCATTAAGCAGGAGCGTGACCTCATCGACGATGCGCTGGCGATCGGTGCCTACCAGTTTTACGGTTCCGGCATCGACGGCCTCTGGCCGCTCGGTCGTGTCACGCATCACCAGCACCGGTTTACCCAGTGAAGGCGCCTCCTCCTGAATGCCGCCGGAGTCCGTCAGGATCAGCCAGGCGTGGTTCATCAACCACATGAAGGGTAAATAATCCTGCGGCTCAATCAAAAAAACGTTCTCAACCGGCCCGAGAGTGCGGTTTACCGGCTCGCTGACATTAGGATTGAGGTGCACGGGATAGACAATCTGGACATCATCATTCTGGGCAGCAATATCCGCCAGCGCGTGACAAATCTGTTCGAAGCCCTGGCCGAAGCTCTCCCGGCGGTGGCCGGTTACCAGCACCAGTTTTTTCTGTGCATCAAGGAAAGGGTAGCGGGCTGCCAGCGCCTCATATTGCGCGGGGTTGTTCATCACGCTATCGCGTACCCAGAAGAGCGCATCAATCACCGTA
The DNA here is from genome assembly GCF_001975225.1 of Kosakonia cowanii JCM 10956 = DSM 18146. NCBI lineage: Bacteria > Pseudomonadati > Pseudomonadota > Gammaproteobacteria > Enterobacterales > Enterobacteriaceae > Kosakonia > Kosakonia cowanii. The sequence continues at coordinate 64,088 of NZ_CP019447.1, forward strand.
TTGCCGGTAACAAAAATGCGCTCATCGTCGACGTTTTCCCGGCGTAAATTGTGCCGGGAGTTCTCCGTCGGCGCGAAGTGGTACATCGCCAGATGACCCGTAAGCGTGCGGTTAGCCTCTTCCGGCCAGGGTGATGACAGATCGCCGGTACGCAGACCTGCCTCCACATGCCCTACGGGTATGCGTTGATAAAACGCGGCGAGGCTTGCAGCAATGGTGGTAGTGGTATCGCCGTGAACCAACACGACATCCGGGCGGAACGCTTCAAGAATGGGTTTTAATCCCTGCAAAATACCGCAGGTAATTTCGGTTAGCCCCTGCCCGGGACGCATAATATTTAGATCGTAATCCGGGACGATAGAGAAGAGGTTCAGCACCTGATCGAGCATCTCCCGATGCTGTGCAGTGACGCAAACTCTTGCCTCAAAGTCAGGATCCTTTGCCAGCGCATGAACCAGCGGTGCCATTTTTATGGCTTCTGGTCGCGTGCCGAATACGGTCAGTACTTTCACAACGATTCTCTTTAATTAGAGGATGGAGGCATAGCGCCCCCATCTCAGACGGCGTTTAGTTCGAACGGCGACGTGCTAACGCCACCCCAGCTCCGGTTAACGCACCGACAATTCCCCACATAATCATCAGGAAAGCACGACGCGGGCTGTCGCGTTTCACCGGCTCTTCCGGTGTACGCAGATATCGATAGGTCTGAAAACGCGGATCCAGCGTCGGGCCGACGTTGAGGGTATTCAACATCGCCCGATTTTGATCATAGTCCAGATCGTATTGCGGCCCTACCGCCTGCAGGTTTTCCAGACGTGCCTGCAGCATCGGGCGACCAAGCATAAAGAGTTCGGAATCCGGCAACTCATCCGTCGGAATATCGGTCACATTGCGCGAGATATTGTTTTGCTCAGCGATTTTCAGCGCCTGCTCAACGTTGTGGACACGTCGGTTATAGATAGCTTTGGCGACCTCTTCCTGACGTTTCACCTGCGCTTTCATCTGAATAGTACGTGCCGCCCATGCGCCTTTCAGTTCATCGTTCAGATGGCTGGCGGCGCGCTGGCTGGCGAAAGCAATATATTGACGCAGCAGATTGTTTGCGTCCGGCGCGGTTTCGGCGATCAGTTTGACGTTGTCATTCTGGTTACGCACGACATCACCTGGCGTGTACTGGATATTATTGATGAGGTCGTCGAGCATCGCGGCATCCGCTTTGCTGTTGCCAACACGACGCTGCTTGTAATAGTCGGTTTGCGACCAGAAATCGCGACGCGTATCCCATGCCGCAAGCTGCATGATGAACTCTTTATACGCTTCATCCATGACAGAAACCTGATCGGCGGGCGCAAGGTTCGCCTTTACGTCCAGGTTGCGCAAAAATTGCTGCTGGGAGTAGTAACCGCCAAGCATATTGACGGTTGGTCGGTCGGTAACAGCGGTCGCCCCCCACTCCTGGGGAGCGAAAAAGGTCCACACCAGCGCCAGCAACGAGAAGAGCAGCGCTACGCCAGCAATCCAAAATTTTCCTGCCCACAAAGTACGAAACAAACCCCGAATATCCAGTTCATTTTCCGTAACCGCTGAAGGTGTTTCCGACGCTTGTTGAATCATCGCTTTCCCGATTTTACTTGGTTAGTGTTGATTTTTGACCTCTGCTACGGCGCATTCTGCGTTTTACCCGTTTGATAAAACGCGCCACTTTCCATGCACGCTTAATACAGTAGCCATACAGAAAGAATGCTAGCAAGAATAATGCCAACATTACCCACTCTGGAACCAGACGAAGATATTCTGTCACCACGCCGATGGTGGCGAGCAGTGCGGCGGCTAAGGTGATCAGCACAAATGCCTGACGAGAAGTAAAACCTGCGCGCATGATCAGATGATGAATATGCTGGCGGTCGGGAGAGAAAGGACTCATCCCTTTTCGCAGGCGACGGTACATAATCGCCACCATATCCATCAGCGGAATGGCGATTATCCACAGCGCCGTCACCGGGCTAATAGGGTGAGTTTTGCCCTGCGTAGTTTCCAGTAAAATCCAAATCACGGTAAAGCCGATGAGCGTACTTCCGGCATCACCCATAAAGACTTTGTAGCGACGGCCAAGAGCGCCCAGGTTGAGCAGAATATAGGGCAAGATCGCGGCAATCATGGCGAAGCACCACAGCGCGAGGCTTGATTGGCCATCGAACCACAGAATGAAGCCAATCGCGGCAAACGACACACAGGAGAGCCCGCCAAGCAAACCGTCGATACCGTCGACCATATTAAAGGCGTTGATCGCGGCCCACACGGCAAAGAGCGTAAGCAGGTAACCGAACGGGCCGAGAACCATCTCCCATGAGCCGAAGATGTAACCAAGGCTGCTGAGATAGAGTTTACCGACCACCATCATTACGACAGCAACCAGGGCCTGGACAGAAGCACGGAATTTAACGCTGATATCGAAGCGATCGTCCAGCGCGCCAATTAAAACCAGCGCGCCGGCGCAAAGAAGATAGAGAGCGGCGTGAGGAATGTAATAGTTGGTGATTCCAAACGTAAAACAGATCCCCGCATAGACGGAAATGCCACCAACCAGCGGTATCAATCCCTGATGACGTTTACGAAAGTTGGGCTTGTCAACCAGACCTATCCGTTTTGCTACTTTGCGCGCAACAAATAAGAAAAGCATAGTAAACAAAAAAATACTGAATAATTCAGTAAAAGCAGTGAGTAGATTCACAATGCATGCTCTCAGCTAATGTTTATCCTGACAGTATAACGACGATGCTATGCCCCATAAAAGGAGAATGCAGGTCTTTCGCGGGTATTATTGTTTGCTTTTCAACCAGGTAGGATATTCAGCTGATTAATAACCTATCGGGTGTTCCCCAACGTCGGACAATACCTGTCCCAGTGCATATAGCGTATAGCCCACCAATGAAAAACGCCACGTAAAAACGTGGCGCTTCGGGGGTTTATTTAAATTAAGAGCGCTTCATCATGTCGAAGAACTCATCATTCGTCTTCGTCATAGCCAGCTTGTTGATGAGGAATTCCATCGCATCGATCTCACCCATCGGGTGAATGATTTTGCGCAGGATCCACATTTTCTGCAGCTCTTCCTGTGTGGTGAGCAGCTCTTCTTTACGGGTACCGGAGCGGTTGTAATCAATCGCCGGGAAGACGCGTTTTTCTGCGATTTTACGTGAGAGGTGCAGCTCCATGTTACCGGTGCCTTTAAACTCTTCGTAAATCACTTCATCCATCTTCGAACCGGTATCGATCAGCGCCGTCGCGATAATGGTCAGGCTACCGCCCTCTTCCACGTTACGCGCAGCACCGAAAAAACGCTTCGGACGGTGCAGGGCGTTCGCATCCACACCACCGGTCAACACTTTACCGGAAGCCGGAACAACGGTGTTATAAGCACGCGCCAGACGGGTAATGGAGTCGAGAAGGATAATGACATCTTTCTTATGCTCAACCAGGCGTTTCGCTTTTTCGATAACCATTTCAGCAACCTGCACATGGCGGGAGGCCGGTTCGTCGAAGGTTGACGCAACCACTTCACCTTTCACCAGGCGCTGCATTTCCGTCACTTCTTCCGGACGTTCATCAATCAGCAGCACCATCAGCACGCAGTCAGGATGGTTGTAAGCGATGCTCTGCGCGATATTCTGCAGCAGCATGGTTTTACCGGCTTTCGGCGGTGCCACAATCAGACCACGCTGACCACGACCGATCGGCGAAGCCAGATCGAGAACGCGGGCGGTTAAATCTTCAGTAGAGCCGTTACCACGTTCCATACGCAGACGAGAGTTCGCATGCAGCGGCGTTAAGTTCTCGAACAGAATCTTATTGCGCGCATTTTCCGGTTTATCGTAGTTCACCTCGTTAACTTTCAGCAGTGCAAAGTAACGTTCACCTTCTTTAGGTGGGCGAATCTTACCTGAAATGGTGTCACCGGTGCGGAGGTTGAAACGGCGGATTTGGCTGGGGGATACGTAGATGTCGTCGGGGCCGGCAAGGTAGGAGCTGTCTGCGGAACGGAGGAAACCAAATCCATCCTGCAGAATCTCCAGCACACCGTCGCCGAAGATGTCTTCGCCACTCTTTGCGTGCTGCTTCAGGATGGCAAAAATGATGTCCTGTTTGCGCATACGGGCCAGGTTTTCCAGCCCCATATTTTCGCCGAGAGTGATAAGCTCAGAAACCGGCGTATTCTTTAATTCGGTAAGATTCATAATGGTGTGGGTTCTTAAACTCGGGGTGATACTCGAACTTAATGTTGTGAATGGTATGGCAGGGTCATCCATGCCTGTTAGCGGCCATCAACTCATGTCTAATCGGTGCCTGGTCACAGGAGAGTACGCAGAACTGAAACGATAAGACGGAATGAGCGACAAGCCCGGAATCTGTCTACTTCTCAACGCGGCTGAGATGCTCAGCGGGAAGTATTGGGGTAACGCAAGGTTCAAACAACTATAGATATGTTTAGAACGAAGTCAAAACTAAATTAGCACGGCTGGGGTCGGGCGTCCAGCAATCCTGGCAATTTAGGATAGCTGGCCGCACCGGTGAGAGTCTGGGATTACGCCAGGTTAGCGTCCAGGAACTCTTTCAACTGACCTTTGGACAGTGCGCCCACTTTGGTCGCCGCCACTTCGCCGTTTTTGAACAGCAGCAGGGTCGGGATGCCACGGATACCATACTTCGGCGCGGTGCCTGGGTTCTGGTCGATGTTCAGTTTCGCAATGGTCAACTTGCCTTCGTACTCATTAGCGATCTCATCCAGAATCGGGGCGATCATTTTGCACGGTCCACACCACTCTGCCCAGAAATCAACGAGCACAAGCCCGTCCGCTTTGAGTACATCCGTGTCAAAACTATCGTCAGTCAGGTGAATAATTTTATCGCTCATATATAACTCCACAGGAATAAGCCTGGCATGTTGGTGTAGCATAAAACAGCAACGTGTTGATGCCACAATAGCCAACTAAAGGTTGACTTTATTTCACCGGATACGCTTTCGTAAAGCAATAGTAAGCTGATATTCTACCACACTATGAGCAAAACACATTTAACAGAACAGAAGTTTTCCGACTTCGCCCTGCACCCAAAAGTGATAGAAGCCCTTGAAACTAAAGGCTTTCATAATTGCACGCCTATTCAGGCTCTCGCCCTTCCGCTAACGCTGGCGGGTCGTGATGTTGCAGGTCAGGCGCAAACCGGTACCGGTAAAACGATGGCGTTTTTAACGTCAACGTTTCATTATCTCCTCTCTCACCCTGCAATCGAAGACCGTAAAGTTAACCAGCCGCGCGCGATTATCATGGCGCCGACACGTGAACTCGCGGTGCAAATTCACGCTGATGCAGAGCCGCTGGCGCAGTCGACAGGACTGAAGCTCGGTCTGGCTTACGGCGGTGATGGCTACGACAAACAGCTGAAGGTGCTGGAAAGCGGCGTCGATATTCTTATCGGCACCACTGGTCGTATGATCGATTACACCAAACAGAACCATATTAACCTGGGCGCGATTCAGGTCGTGGTGCTGGACGAAGCCGATCGTATGTACGATCTGGGCTTTATTAAAGATATCCGCTGGCTGTTCCGCCGTATGCCGGCAACCGACCAGCGTCTCAATATGCTCTTCTCCGCTACGCTCTCTTACCGCGTGCGTGAACTGGCATTCGAGCAGATGAACAACGCAGAATATGTTGAAGTGGAACCGGAACAGAAAACCGGCCACCGCATTAAAGAAGAGCTTTTCTACCCGTCCAACGACGAGAAAATGCGTCTGCTGCAGACACTGATTGAAGAAGAGTGGCCGGATCGCGCCATTGTTTTCGCCAATACCAAACACCGTTGTGAACAGATCTGGGGCAGCCTGGCCGCAGATGGTCATCGCGTTGGCCTGCTGACGGGTGACGTGGCGCAGAAGAAACGCCTGCGTATCCTGGATGAGTTCACCCGTGGCGATCTTGATATCCTGGTTGCGACAGACGTCGCGGCGCGTGGCCTGCATATTCCGGCTGTAACGCACGTCTTTAACTACGATCTGCCGGATGACTGCGAAGATTACGTTCACCGTATCGGCCGTACCGGTCGCGCAGGCGCAAGCGGCAACTCGATCAGCCTTGCGTGCGAAGAGTACGCGCTGAACCTGCCAGCGATTGAGACCTATATTGGTCACTCTATTCCGGTCAGCAAATACAACCCGGATGCGCTGCTCAGCGAACTGCCGCCGCCGAAACGCCTGACGCGTTCTCGCCCGGCTAATGGTCCGCGCCGTAGTGGTGGTGGCGCGCCGCGTAATCGTCGTCGTTCAGGTTAATTACTATGCTCGGTTCCGCCTCGCTCTACGCAGCTATTGATCTCGGTTCCAACAGTTTTCATATGCTGGTTGTGCGCGAGGTGGCTGGCAGTATCCAGACTCTGTCGCGTATTAAACGCAAAGTCCGCCTTGCGGCGGGCCTGAGCCAGGACAATCGCCTCTCTCAGGAGGCGATGGAGCGCGGCTGGCAATGTCTGCGCCTCTTTTCCGAACGCCTGCAGGATATCCCGCAACAGCAGATCCGCGTGGTGGCGACCGCCACGCTGCGTCTGGCCGTCAATGCGCATGAGTTTCTCGACAAAGCGCAGGAGATCCTCGGCTGTCCGGTGCAGGTAATCAGCGGCGAGGAAGAAGCCCGCCTGATTTACCAGGGCGTTGCCCATACCACCGGCGGCGCGGATCAGCGCCTGGTGGTCGATATTGGTGGCGCAAGCACGGAACTCGTGACCGGCACCGGGGCACAAACCACTTCGCTGTTCAGCCTGTCGATGGGCTGCGTCACCTGGCTCGAGCGCTATTTCACCGATCGTCATCTGGCGCAGGAGAATTTCGACACCGCAGAGCAGGCGGCGCGCGAAGTGCTGCGTCCGGTCGCGGATGAGCTTCGTCGCCACGGCTGGAAAGTGTGTGTCGGCGCGTCCGGCACCGTGCAGGCGCTGCAAGAGATTATGATGGCGCAGGGCATGGATGAGCGCATTACCCTTGGCAAACTCCAGCAGCTTAAGCAGCGCGCGATCCAGTGCGGTCGGCTTGAAGAGCTGGAGATCGAAGGGCTGACCCTTGAGCGCGCGCTGGTCTTTCCCAGCGGCCTCGCCATTCTGATCGCCATTTTCACCGAAATGAACATTGAGAGCATGACTCTCGCCGGCGGCGCGCTGCGCGAAGGGCTGGTTTACGGCATGCTTCATCTGGCGGTTGATCAGGATATTCGCAGCCGTACCCTGCGCAACATCCAGCGCCGGTTTATGGTTGATATTGATCAGTCGAGACGCGTCTCGATGCTGGCAGAGCGATTCGCCCAAAGTGTTTCGACAAGCTGGGATTTAGACGCCTACAGCACTGAAATCCTGCATGTCGCCTGCGAACTGCATGAAATCGGCTTAAGCATTGAATTTAAGCAGGCACCGCTTCATGCCGCCTGGCTGGTGCGTAACCTTGATTTGCCGGGCTTTACCCCCGCGCAGAAAAAGCTGCTCGCCACGCTGCTGCTTAACCAGACCAATGCAGTCGATCTCTCCTCTCTGCATCAGCAAAACGCCGTCCCACCACGCGTGGCGGAGCATCTCTGCCGCCTGCTGCGCCTGGCGATTATTTTCGCCAGCCGTCGTCGTGATGATTTGCTGCCGGAAATCTCGGTCACCGCGCAGGGTGAACAGCTCACGCTGGCGCTACCGCCGGGCTGGCTGGCGAGCCATCCGCTGGGCGCAGAGCTGATCGATCAGGAGAGCCAGTGGCAAAGCTACGTTCACTGGGCGCTGGTTATTCGCTAAGCACCTCAATCTATTGCCGCGAAGTCTTTTCGCGGCGATAAATCGATTACCCTACCTCACCTTTTTCGCCAGCGTCACGCTGAACAGTCCCCAGCCATCTACCCGCTGAGTCACTTTGGCAAAACCGGCCCGCTTCACCATCTGATCGATCTCACGCTGGGCGCGCCGACGCAGTAACCAGAACGCGCCTTTTTGGTGGCTGGGCAATACGCGCGCCATCAGCGCCAGTTTTGGGTTCCACAGCTTGGTCGTATAGACCAGATATCCCCCTTTCTTCACCGCGTTGGCGAGGCCATTGAGCGAGGCCAGCACCAGGTTGTTATCGCTGAAGAGTTCATAGAAGCCCGACACCACCGCCAGAGTACGGTCGGCAGGTAACGTCGCGAGATCGGCGGGTGAAAAAGCATCGCCCTGCTCGAAGCGCGCGCGCTCATTTAATCCTCGCTGCAGCAGCAGACGGTTCCCCTCCTCCACATTGGCAGCATCAAAATCGCGCAGCAGAAGATGCTCCACCGGCGGCTCTATTTTTTCAATCGCGTCGAGAATATAGCGGCCCTGGCCGGCGGCGATATCCAACAGGCGTACCACCTGACCCTGCTGCGCCAGAAGCGACGCCGCCATTGCGATCAGGGCTTCAACTTGATGTTTGCGCTGTCGCGTACAGCGCCAGCCAAGCGTATTGAGGTAGTAGCGATCAACCGCTCTGCCCACAGCGCCTTTACCCGTCGGTTGATTTTGATAGACATACTCCAGCGACGCGCCGGAGTCGAAACCGGTCTCCAGCCCTATTCGAATCCCCGAAGAGCAGTGCCCCAGGACGCGCAGCGCAAAATTTGCCAGCATCCAGTAGCCGCGCCGTAACAGAGCTTTTTCCGGCATACGTAACCTCTCATACTCCTCCCATGTTGCGCCCTGCTGCCAGGAATCAAATAGCGAAGGCACCGGGTGATGCTGAGAGAAGTGCAGCCGCAAAAAGGCGCGTGTCTGGGCCAGCATAGCCCTGTCCCATAACTGACCAGGACAGCCGAAGCCGCTATCCGGCTTCATTAACACCGTTTTTGCGCTGCTACCCAGATTGGCATAAAAAGTCATTAACGTACCCGCAACGGCCCTGCGATCGGTTTGCGTCAACACAAGCTGCGTCGGCGTCGGCCAGGCGAATGCGCTGCGAAAGATACGCTGGCTGGTATAGCGCAGATCGCGCAGCGTGTTCCACGCCTTTGGCTTTTTAAGCAACGCCAATAAGAGATCGCGTTTTCTCAGCAAAAAGCGCGGCGAGAAGAGCGTAACGGAGCGGATCTCCGGGGCATAATCCACCATCCATGCGGCGATAACTACCGCGCACTCATGGTGCGCCATCAGGGCAATATCCTGCGTGCGCAGCCCGTGCTGCATGGTTATATGCTCAATAAATTGCTGAAAATAATAGCTTTGTAGCGAGAGCACCGATGAACCATCGGGCGTCTCTGCGTTGATCGTGCCGGGGGTGAAATCGATGGCGAAAAAGGTACACTCCGGCAGCCCGAGTGCGGCAATTTTCTCTTTAAGATCCGCGTTGCGATACCACAACACGATGGCCGCCGCAGGTCCATTTTGCGCGCGCGCCGGAAAGAGCTGGTAAGGTATTTGCTGATTGTCATGGCTGACAAAGTGCTGCATCTGACTGGTCTGCGTCATCATCACTCTTCTGCATGTTATTCGCTGATGCCCAACGGGCGTCAGGCATCAGCGAGAGTAGAACGTTACCCTCAGGCACCTGCGCGAATACGCTGCGCGATCTTCTCTAACAAACGCGGCTCCCACTCGTTGTCCCAGCGTTCAACCAGCGATTTGCGGCGAGCCAGGATCTCCGGCTCTCTGGCATTGAACCCTTCTACGATGTATTTCTTCGCCATCTGCTCGCGATACTGGTAGGCCACGCTGTTGGTGATCTGCTCAACGGTAAGCTCTTGGTTAAGCATTCTGGCGACATGCAGAGTTGAAAGCAGGACCTGGCTGGCAAGCAGGTCGCGGCTATGGATATGTTGATCGACTAAGGCGCGGGTCCAGACTTTCTCCTGATAAATAGTTTCGAACGCCTCGATGGAAACGCAGCAGTGCTCCATCTCTTCGGTGTAGTGATAGCCCAGTAAATAGAGCACGCCGAGGTTGCCAGACAAATTACTCACCAATTCAAAGCGGCCGTTTTCGAACAGGTTTTCAAAGAAAGAGAGCCCGGTCATGCACACCTGGCTTTCAAATATCGCGATGCTGCGTACCGCCTCTTTAAAAAAGGCACCCTCAGCTTTTTTGCCGCTCGCCTTATCGCGCTCGATGCCGCCGATAATCGGCTCGGCCATCTCTTTATAAGCACCGTACAGAAAATCATAAACGCGCGGGTGGAACTTCTCCCGAACCGGTGGAGCGATGCCTTTGGTAATAAAGTTATTGAGTTTCCGGTGTGCCGCCGCGTGCCTCTTTTCTTGCGTCACAAAGACGGCGAAGCGCTCATCCTTTTGCGGCGATCCCTGAATAAACTCATCGTAGTAATCACCAATGCGCTCACCGTAGAATTCGAAGAACTCCAGCACATAAGATGTACCAAGGCCAATAAGCGAAGAGACGGGATCGGGGTTCCACTGAAAATTAAAATTCTCATTCAACTCCATCACGCCATACACTTCCTGCGGTACCGCTCTTAATTTAAGATCCATACTCTTTTCCTCTTCATTTGAACGTCCTGATCAAATGGACAAGCCGCCGTCGATAACAAAGGTCTGTCCGGTGATATGTTTCCCGCCTCTACCGAGCAGAAAAGCAACCATGAGCGCCACATCTTCGGGCTGGCCCAGCTTCCTCAGCGGGGTCATTTTGACAAGCTGTGAAACGGCTTTTTCCGGGAGCGCCGAAAGCATGTCGGTCTTCACCGGGCCGGGCGCGATGCAGTTCACGCGAATATTAAAATTGCCCACTTCCCTGGCCAGCGTTTTGGTAAAGCCATACTGCGCGGATTTTGATGCTGAATAGTTCGCCTGACCGACGTTGCCGCGTAAGCCAGCCACAGAATTAATATTGATAATGCAGCCATCCCTCTGCATTAACATCTCATTAAGCAGACAGTGATTGAGATAAAAGAGCGAGTTGAGGTTGGTATTAATCACATCCAGCCAGTCATCCAGGCTCATAGTAAAGCTGAGCGCATCTTTAGTAATGCCGGCGTTATTAATAATCGCGTAGGGAGTGCCATGATTTTTACGCAATGTTTCGCTGAGTGCTTTCACCGATTCAACGCTCGCCACATCACAGGGGTAGCACCAGCAAACCTCGTGATTAACGTTAAGCGAGTGCATAAGCACGGCCGCAAGCGCGCTATTATTTTTGTAGGTAAAAACAACATGATAATCTTGCCGCACCAGCTCTTTGACAATAGCAGCCCCGATGCCACGGCTACCTGCCGTGACTAAAACCCATTTCTTGTTACCCATTTTGTTAATCCTTTAACTTTCCTGCGAGCGATCGTAAATTCTGGTTAAACAATCGATAGAGGACTGGAAAATAATCTCATCATTCTCCAGCACATGAATAGTAAAGGTGTTGTAAGCAGAATCCTTATCGATATAAATATCTTTATCTTCGACCAGATACTGGAGGTGAGAATAGTTTAATTCGCCGCCGGTAATTAATCGCTGGTGAATAAATATCTTATTCGCCACATGATAGGTCGTAATATTTTCTAAAGGATGATGTTTAGCTATTTTCTCAGCCTGCTTTTTAAAGTAGTCATCTTTCCGTTGATTAAAACAAATTGAAAAGAGCAACGTATCAAACATGACCCATTGATGGGTGATGTGTGGATAACAGAGCCTCAATTGTTCAAGGTGCGTCTGGATAGTTTGCCCGTTGACTGCCACAGGACAGGCGCATACGGGGGGATCCGGCGGCTTTTGCGCTAAAACCGCCGCCGTAATAGCGATATTCTGCGGATCACTGCCTACTTTAACCGCGACACTTCTCCTCTCCCCGTCACTCTTCACGCTTATCTCAATGTCCGTATCTATCGGCACCGGCTTTTTAATATAGAAATGGAGCATAGAGGTTTGCTCGAGGCTCTCCGCCAGCAGTAACTTCGCATCAAGCAAAGTGAGCATGCCCTGCACGATAATACCTTTCAGGCCATTTTTTATGGCAAAGGCTTTATCAAAGTGAACACGATTACGATCGCCGGAGAATTGCGCCCACCGCTCGATATCCTGCGCACCATAGCGTCTTATCATGCGGAGAACCTCTTCAGGACCAGGCAGCTGTTTGCCCCGCCGAAGCCGTAATTCACATTCACAACGTGATCTAATTTCTGACCGAACAGATGGTTATTCGGGACATAGTTAAGATCGCACTTCGGGTCTGGCCGTTGAAGATTTATCGTCGCCGGGATCATCCGATCGGCCATGCTTTTCAGGCAGAATATCGTTTCCGCCCCGCCAGCCGCAGCAATAAGATGGCCCGTATAAGATTTGGTACTGGAGACCGGAATAGCCTGCGCCCGCTCGCCAAACACCTCTTTTAACACCAGCGTTTCGTTGTAATCATTCATCGGCGTCGAGGTACCGTGGGCATTGATATAGTCAATATCCTCAACCCCAAGCCCCGCATACGCCATCGCCCGCTGGATGGTGGTCACTCTGCCAATAAGATCGGGCGCAGGCGCGGTGAGATTAACGTAAGCGTCGCTGTGATTCGCATAGCCCACCACTTCACCGTAGATGGTCGCGTTACGCGCCAGCGCATCTTCCAGCCGCTCAAGGCAGACTGTTGCGGCGCCCTCGGAGAGGATAAATCCGCTTCTGTCGAGGCTGAAAGGACAGCAGGCCTTAACAACGTCCTGCTGCTCTTTCGACAAGGCACCAAGAATATCGACAGACCAGACGGTGAAAGGCTGCATCAGGCTTTCGCCGCCACCGGCAATCATCATGCGCGCTTTTCCGCTGCGGATAATTTCATAGGCATCGCCGATCGCAATATTACCCGTGGCACAGGCGGCAACCGGGCTATTTTGATAGCCCCTGAGCTTCCAGTTGACGGTGATAAGTGAAGTGCCGATGCTCGGCATCGAGTGAAAACAGCTGTGCGCCGACGCAGTCAGCGAATGGGGATCGGAATAGGCGTAATAGTTGATAGTTGAGCAATCAAACCCTGCCCAGCCGGTACCAAAGATGACGCCACAGTCGCATGGATCGTAGTGGGAGAAAATATCCTGCTCGTTACCGAAGGCCATGGTGATGGTCTCATCGGCGGCAATCAGGCCAAACTCGGCAAAACGCGGGGCGTTTTTAAGGACTTTTCTGGAGAAGCGGGAGAGATTAAGGGGAGAAGTTACCCGACCGAAAAATTTAGCACCGACGCCTTTTCCCGGGTCGTCCCATATTTCATACCCTGATTTTTTATCGCGTATCGCTTGCCATATTTGCTCGCTATTCTCGCCTAATGAGCAAATGGCGCCATAGCCGGTAATAACAACGCGTTGTCCGTGATGTGCAACAGCATCCATTTTATTCCCCCTGAAAAACGTTCTTTTGCAAATAGCGGATTAAATCGCCGTAGGTTTCAGCCTGCGACTGGGCTAATGCATTCAAATCGATATCAATGCCGAGCACTGTTTTCGCTTCGACTTTAATTGTCACAAAATCAAGACTAACCAGTTCCAGCGCTTCGAGGGGGGTATCGTGATTAAGCTCTGCGATATCATAATCCGTTAGCTTATCAATTAACGACCGTAGAAAATGATCGAGATTTTCGCTCATATTCATATCCTTATAAACATGTTTAGACAATAAATATAAATAACTGATATACAGTAGAGGTTGTGGCACAAATCAAACTACAAGCGCCCTTTAATAATGTCAAAGATTATACGAGATATATCTCTACATTTAATAAGAGTGAGAAGAGGGTCACGATTAATAATGAAGAAAATGAAGTATGCAATAAATATGCTTCAATAGAAAATAAATTTCCGAATAATATTTAAAGAAATAAAAACAGAAGCTTCCTGATAATTATTCGGGAAGCTTCCGTTTATTTTATTGGCCCTTCGCTTTTGCCAGCATGGCGCGAATAGTGGCGACGTTGGCCTGGCCTTTATGCATCCGCTCTTCAGCGCTGATGACTTTGCGCTCCTGCTCCCAAATAAGATCGTCCTGCGGCAGCTCCAGCAAGAAGCGGCTCGGCTCCGGGCGCACCAGCTCGCCATACTGGCGACGCTCTTTGCAGAGGGTAAAGATCAGCTCTTTTTGCGCGCGGGTAATGCCCACATAAGCCAGACGTCGCTCTTCGTCGACGTTATCCTCATCAATACTGCTCTGGTGCGGTAACAGCCCCTCCTCCATGCCGACTAAAAAGACATAGGGGAATTCGAGGCCTTTCGAGGCGTGCAGGGTCATTAACTGCACCTGATCCGATTCATCATCGCTTTCGCCGCGCTCCATCATATCGCGCAGGGTAAAGCGCGTGACCACTTCGGCCAGCGTCATCGCTTCATCCAGCTCGTTGCCTTCGAGCATCTCAGTCATCCAGCCAAACAGCGTATTGACGTTTTTCATCCGCATCTCAGCGGCTTTCGGGCTGGGCGAAGTTTCAAATAGCCAGGATTCGTAATCAATGCCGTGAATCAAATCGCGCACTGCGGCGATTGGTTCGCGTTCCGCCAGCCGCTGGATTTCGCCTAACCATTGGGTAAAGCGCGTTAACGCTTCATAACCACGCCCGGTGAGCGTCTGGTTGAGGCCGACATCAAAGCTGGCGGCAAACAGGCTCTTATTGCGCACCATCGCCCATTCGCCCAGTTTTTGCAGCGTCGCGGAACCAATCTCGCGCTTCGGCGTATTAACGATGCGCAGAAAGGCGCTGTCATCATCGCTATTGGTGAGTACGCGCAGGTAAGCGAGCAGATCCTTAATTTCCGGGCGCGAGAAGAACGAGGTGCCGCCGGAAATTTTGTAAGGAATGCGGTTCTGCATCAGGAATTTTTCAAACACGCGCGACTGATGGTTGCCGCGATAGAGGATCGCATAATCCTTATATTGCGTTTTATTGATGAAGTGATGGGCGATCAGCTCGCCGGTCACGCGCTCGGCCTCATGCTCTTCATGGTTGGCGCTAAGAACTTTTAATTCCGTGCCGTAGCCCAGCTCCGAAAAGAGACGCTTTTCAAAAACGTGCGGGTTATTGGCAATCAGGATGTTGGCCGCTTTCAGAATGCGCCCGGAAGAGCGGTAGTTCTGCTCCAGCTTCACCACCTGCAGCGCAGGGAAATCCTGGCTTAACAGAACGAGGTTTTGCGGACGCGCGCCGCGCCAGGAGTAGATCGACTGGTCGTCATCCCCTACCACCGTAAAACGCGCGCGCTGGCCAACCAGCAGTTTTACCAGCTCATACTGGCTGGTGTTGGTGTCCTGGTACTCATCCACCAGCAGATAGCGGATTTTGTTCTGCCAGCGCTCGCGCACCTCTTCATTTCGCTGTAACAGCAGCGTCGGCAGCAAAATCAGATCGTCAAAGTCGAGAACGTTACACGCCTTCATATGCGCGTCGTACAGACCATAGCAGTGCGCGAAAATGCGATCCCGCTCGCCCGCCGCCTGCGCAGCAGCCTGCTGCGGCGTCAGCAGATCGTTTTTCCAGTTAGAGATCGTTGAGATCAGCTGTTGCAGCACGACCTTATCGTCATCGATCACCCCTTCGGTAAGATCCTTCAGCAGCGCCACCTGATCGGTATCGTCAAACAGTGAGAAGTTGGCTTTCATGCCCAGCGCAGCATATTCACGCTTGATGATGGTCAGCCCCAGCGTATGGAAGGTGGAGATCATCAATCCGCGCGCCTCTTTGCGCCCCAATGTCTGCGCCACGCGCTCTTTCATTTCGCGCGCCGCTTTATTGGTAAAGGTGACGGCGGCAATATGTTTCGCCTGATAGCCGCAGCCGCGGATCAGGTGGGCGATCTTATTGGTGATCACGCGTGTTTTACCGGATCCCGCGCCTGCAAGCACCAGGCAAGGTCCGGTGACAAATTCGACGGCTTGTTGTTGTCCGGGGTTTAAACGCATAAAGAAACATCACTCAATGAAAGTCAGGGAAAATACACCGATTCGGCAAGGCGACGACGGGCCAACAAAGAGGCAGGCTGAAGGCCGAAGTGTATAAAGGCGTGGTAGTATAGCCAGCCTCAATAACCTCACTCAAGGCACGATCATGGCAAAAACCGCAGCAGCACTGCATATCCTTGTTAAAGAAGAGAAACTGGCGCTGGACCTGCTGGAGCAGATCAAAAACGGCGGCGATTTCGAGAAGCTGGCGAAAAAACACTCTATCTGCCCGTCAGGCAAGAAGGGCGGTCACTTAGGTGAATTCCGCCAGGGCCAGATGGTTCCGGCGTTCGATAAAGTGGTCTTCTCCTGCCCGGTGCTGGAGCCAACCGGCCCGCTGCACACCCAATTCGGTTATCACATCATCAAAGTGCTGTACCGCAACTAATAAAAAAGCCCGGTAACATTTACCGGGCTTCTGTTACTGTTGTGCGAAAATCAGCCTGCGACGGCGATACGCTTCATATCTTTCATATATCCACGCAGTTTGTGACCCACTTTCTCAATCTCATGGCTGCGAATCGCTTCATTCACATCACGCAGCTGCGCGTTATCTACCGCACCTTCAGCAATCGCTTTGCCCAGATCGCCGGTCTGCAGCGTGGTCATAAACTCTTTCAGCAGCGGCACACAGGCATATGAGAAGAGGTAGTTACCGTACTCGGCGGTATCGGAGATCACCACGTTCATTTCGTACAGACGCTTACGCGCGATGGTATTGGCGATCAGCGGCAGCTCGTGCAGAGACTCGTAGTACGCCGACTCTTCGATGATGCCGGAAGCGACCATGGTTTCGAATGCCAGCTCAACGCCCGCTTTCACCATCGCGATCATCAGTACGCCTTTGTCGAAGTACTCCTGCTCGCTGATTTTGCCTTCATACTGCGGCGCGGTTTCAAACGCGGTTTTACCGGTCTCTTCACGCCAGGTCAGCAGTTTCTTATCGTCGTTCGCCCAGTCAGCCATCATGCCGGAGGAGAATTCGCCGGAGATGATGTCATCCATATGCTTCTGGAACAGCGGTGCCATAATGCCTTTCAGCTGCTCGGAGAGCGCATAAGCACGCAGTTTCGCCGGGTTGGAGAGTCGGTCCATCATCAGTGTGATACCGCCCTGCTTCAGCGCTTCGGTGATGGTCTCCCAGCCGAACTGAATCAGTTTTTCCGCATAGGCCGGATCGGTACCTTCCGCCACCAGCTTGTCAAAGCAGAGCAGCGAGCCCGCCTGCAACATGCCGCAGAGGATAGTCTGCTCGCCCATCAGGTCAGATTTCACTTCGGCAACGAAGGAGGATTCCAGCACGCCAGCGCGATGACCGCCGGTCGCTGCGGCCCAGGCTTTGGCAATCGCCATGCCTTCGCCTTTCGGATCGTTTTCCGGGTGAACCGCAATCAGCGTCGGCACGCCGAAACCACGTTTATACTCTTCGCGCACTTCGGTACCCGGACACTTCGGTGCCACCATTACTACGGTGATATCTTTACGGATCTGCTCGCCCACTTCGACGATGTTGAAACCGTGAGAGTAACCAAGCGCCGCGCCATCTTTCATCAGCGGCTGAACGGTACGCACAACGTCAGAGTGCTGTTTGTCCGGCGTCAGGTTTACCACCAGATCCGCCTGCGGGATCAGCTCTTCGTAAGTGCCGACTTTAAAACCGTTTTCAGTCGCTTTACGCCAGGAGGCGCGCTTCTCAGCAATGGCTTCTGCACGCAGGGCGTAAGCGATATCCAGACCGGAGTCACGCATATTCAGCCCCTGGTTGAGACCCTGCGCGCCACAGCCGACGATGACCACTTTTTTACCCTGAAGGTAGCTTGCGCCATCAGCAAATTCTTCACGCGTCATAAAGCGACATTTGCCCAGCTGCGCCAGCTGCTGGCGCAGGTTCAGTGTATTAAAGTAGTTAGCCATGGTGTACTCCGTAGATGTTGTGTCGTGCTTATTGTTCGATTCGCTGTTGCGCGAGGTTGAACCCACTATATGTCAGGAAATGCGTTGCTTAAATTGATATATTAACAATGTGACATTGCAATTTTTGCAATGTAATTTTGTGGAGCGGGTCTCATGGATTTACGCGATCTGAAAATGTTTCTGCACCTGGCGGAGAGCCGCCATTTTGGCCGCAGCGCGCGCGCCATGCACGTCAGCCCCTCAACACTTTCGCGCCAGATCCAGCGGCTGGAAGAAGATCTCGGCCAACCGCTCTTTGTACGTGATAACCGCACCGTCACGCTGACCGAAGCGGGCGAAGAGCTACGGGTTTTCGCCCAGCAGACGTTATTGCAGTATCAGCAGCTGCGGCACACTCTCGATCAGCAAGGCCCATCGCTCTCTGGCGAACTGCATCTCTTCTGTTCTGTGACTGCGGCGTATAGCCATTTACCGCCGATACTCGATCGTTTTCGCGCGGAACACCCGTCGGTGGAGATTAAGCTCTCTACCGGCGATGCCGCCGATGCGATGGAAAAAGTGGTGACCGGCGAAGCGGATCTGGCGATTGCCGGCAAACCGGAGACGTTGCCAGGTGCCGTAGCCTTTTCAATGCTGGAGAATCTCGCGGTCGTGCTGATTGCCCCGGCGCTGCCCTGCCCGGTACGCAACCAGGTCTCGCAGCCCGATCCGGACTGGTCGACGGTGCCGTTTATTCTGCCGGATCAGGGGCCGGTGCGCCGCCGTATTGAACTCTGGTTCCGCCGCCATAAAATCAGCAACCCGTCGATTTATGCCACTGTCGGCGGTCACGAAGCGATGGTTTCGATGGTTGCGCTGGGCTGTGGCGTAGCGCTAATCCCTGAAGTGGTGCTGGAGAATAGCCCTGAGCCGGTGCGCAACCGCGTGATGATCCTTGAGCGTAGCGATGAAAAAACGCCGTTCGAGCTTGGCGTCTGCGCACAAAAAAAGCGGCTGCATGAGCCGCTTATTAACGCGTTCTGGCACATCCTGCCGGGCCATTAACCGGCAAGGAAGAAGCGAAATGCCGGGTTATGGGTCTCATCGTGACACTCATAGCCCAGCTCATTAAGCCGGGTTTCGAAATCCGGCTCATGCTCGCCCAGCTCAAACGCCGCCAGCACGCGCCCGTAATCGGTGCCGTGGCTGCGGTAGTGGAACAGCGAGATATTCCAGTGCGTACCCAGCGTATGCAGGAATTTCAGCAATGCGCCCGGCGACTCCGGGAACTCGAAGCTGTAAAGACGCTCCTGCAACGGCTTAGACGGGCGCCCACCCACCATATAGCGCACGTGCAGCTTCGCCATCTCATCATCGGAGAGATCCACCACGCTGTAGCCGCCTTCATGCAGCAGAGCGAGGATCTCTTTGCGCTCTTCCAGCCCGCGGCTCAGGCGCACGCCGACAAAAATGCAGGCATCTTTCGCATCTGCAAAACGGTAGTTAAACTCCGTCACCGAGCGGCCGCCCAGCAGCTGGCAGAATTTGAGGAAGCTACCCTTCTCTTCGGGAATGGTGACCGCCAGCAGCGCTTCACGCTGTTCGCCCAGCTCGCAGCGCTCGGAGACATAGCGCAGGCCATGGAAATTGACGTTCGCGCCGGAGAGCACATGCGCCAGCCGCTCGCCGCGAATGTTATGTTTGGCGATATACTTTTTCATCCCCGCCAGCGCCAGCGCGCCTGACGGTTCCGCCACCGCGCGGACATCTTCAAACAGATCTTTCATTGCCGCGCAGATGGCATCGCTATCAACGGTGATGATGTCATCAAGATAAGCCTGGCAGAGCCGGAAGGTCTCATCGCCAATGCGTTTGACCGCCACGCCTTCGGCAAACAGACCCACGCGCGGCAGGTCAACCGGATAACCGGCGTCCAGTGCCGCTTTCAGGCAGGCGGAATCTTCCGCTTCAACAGCAATCACTTTGATTTGCGGCATCAGCTGTTTAATCAATACCGCGACGCCCGCCGCCAGCCCACCGCCGCCGACCGGCACAAAGATGCGATCGATATGCGCATCCTGCTGCAACAGCTCCAGCGCCAGCGTACCCTGACCGGCAATCACCATCGGGTGATCGAACGGCGGCACAAAGGTGTAGCCCTGCTGCTGCGAGAGGGCAATCGCTTTGGCCTTCGCTTCGTCAAAGTTTGCGCCATGGAGCAGCACTTCGCCGCCAAACGCGCGCACCGCATCGACTTTGATATCTGCCGTCGCGACCGGCATCACAATCAGCGATTTGATGCCGAGCCGGGTGGATGATAGCGCCACGCCCTGGGCGTGGTTGCCCGCCGAAGCGGTGATCACGCCGTGGGCTTTCTGCTCTGCGCTCAGGCC
The DNA here is from genome assembly GCF_001975225.1 of Kosakonia cowanii JCM 10956 = DSM 18146. Classification (NCBI taxonomy): domain Bacteria; kingdom Pseudomonadati; phylum Pseudomonadota; class Gammaproteobacteria; order Enterobacterales; family Enterobacteriaceae; genus Kosakonia; species Kosakonia cowanii. The sequence continues at coordinate 84,309 of NZ_CP019447.1, forward strand.
AGCAATCATCGCGTAGGCCCCGCGCAGCTTAAAGCTGTGCACCGGCTGGCGGTCTTCCCGCTTCACCAGCACAACGTTATCCAGCCGGGCAGAGATCTTCTCCATCTTCTGCAGCGGCGTGACCTGTGCCACTTCATAGACCGGCGCACGCAGCACGGCGCGCAGATACTCCGCCCCTTCGGGGGCGGCAGAGAGGGGTTGGGCGTCGGCCATCATTAACCTCCCAGTTTGGATTTGTCGCGTACTGCGCCTTTATCCGCACTGGTAGCGAGAGTAGCGTAAGCACGCAGCGCAAAGGAGACCTGACGCTCGCGGTTAACCGGGGTCCAGGCTTTATCGCCACGGGCTTCCTGCGCTTCGCGGCGGGCCGCCAGATCGCGGTCACTCAGCTGCAGCTGAATACCACGGTTCGGGATATCAATTGCGATGATGTCGCCATCTTCAATCAGACCGATATTGCCGCCGCTGGCAGCTTCCGGTGAAACGTGGCCAATAGAGAGGCCAGAGGTGCCGCCAGAGAAACGACCGTCGGTGATCAGCGCGCACGCTTTGCCGAGGCCCATTGATTTCAGGAAGCTGGTCGGATAGAGCATCTCTTGCATGCCCGGCCCGCCTTTCGGCCCTTCATAACGAATAACTACCACATCGCCCGCGACCACTTTCCCGCCGAGGATGGCTTCAACCGCCGCATCCTGGCTTTCATACACTTTCGCCGGGCCGGTAAAGGTCAGGTTGCTGTCATCAACGCCTGCGGTCTTGACGATACAGCCGTTCTCCGCGAAGTTGCCGTACAGCACCGCCAGACCGCCCTCCTGGCTGTAAGCATGCTCAAGGGAGCGGATACACCCTTCGGCGCGATCGTCATCCAGCGTATCCCAGCGGCAATTCTGCGAGAACGCCTGGGTGGTGCGGATGCCTGCCGGACCTGCGCGGAACATGGTTTTCACCGCCTCGTCCTGGGTCAGCATCACATCATATTTTTCCAGCGTCTGCGGCAGCGTCAGGCCGAGCACGTTTTTCACCTCACGATTGAGCAGCCCGGCGCGATCCAGCTCGCCCAGAATGCCCAGCACGCCGCCCGCGCGGTGAACATCTTCCATGTGGTATTTCTGCGTGCTCGGTGCCACTTTGCACAGCTGCGGCACATGGCGGGAGAGACGGTCGATATCACTCATGGTGAAATCAATTTCCGCTTCCTGCGCCGCAGCCAGCAGGTGCAGCACGGTATTGGTGGAGCCGCCCATGGCGATATCCAGCGTCATGGCGTTTTCAAACGCTTCTTTGCAGGCGATCGCGCGCGGCAGCGCGGTTTCATCATCCTGCTCGTAGTAACGTTTGGTCAGCTCAACAATGCGTTTGCCGGCGTTGATAAAGAGCTCTTTGCGATCGGCGTGGGTGGCCAGCAGCGAACCGTTACCCGGCTGCGACAGACCGAGTGCTTCAGTCAGGCAGTTCATCGAGTTAGCGGTAAACATGCCGGAGCAGGAGCCGCAGGTTGGGCAGGCGGAGCGTTCAACCTGCTCGCTCTGATCGTCGGAGACTTTCGGGTCAGCACCCTGAATCATCGCATCTACCAGATCGAGTTTGATGATCTGGTCGGAGAGTTTGGTTTTCCCGGCTTCCATCGGGCCGCCGGAGACAAAAATGACCGGAACGTTCAGGCGCAGAGAGGCCATCAACATCCCTGGGGTGATTTTGTCGCAGTTGGAGATGCACACCATCGCGTCGGCACAGTGGGCATTCACCATATATTCAACGGAGTCGGCGATCAGTTCGCGCGAAGGCAGAGAGTAAAGCATGCCGCCGTGCCCCATGGCGATGCCGTCATCCACGGCGATAGTATTAAACTCTTTCGCCACGCCGCCTGCGGCTTCGATTTGCTCCGCAACCAGCTTACCGAGATCGCGCAGATGAACGTGGCCTGGCACGAACTGGGTAAACGAGTTGACGACGGCAATGATCGGCTTGCCGAAATCGTCATCGGTCATTCCGGTGGCGCGCCACAGCGCGCGGGCGCCCGCCATATTGCGCCCATGTGTGGTGGTGGCGGAACGATACTTAGGCATGCTCTTTACTCCCGTCTCTCTTGTCGATGGGATGGTGCGTGCCATCCCATATTTATTTGCTCTACCCTGAATAATTCGGGTTGCAGGAAGGCGGCAAGCGAGCAATTCCCAGGAGCCTACATAAGTAAGTAACTGGGCTGAACGCGTGTCGCCAACACACCGACAACCTGAAGTATGACGGGTATTTATGGATTAACTTGATCCAACCAGCCCCATTTATCTTCCGTTTCACCGGTGAAGAGGCCAAAGAATGCTTGCTGAATACGTTTGGTCACCGGGCCGCAGCGACCTTCGCCAACCTGAATACCATCGACGCTGCGCACCGGCGTGATTTCTGCCGCTGTGCCGGACATAAAGACTTCGTCAGCCAGGTAGAGCGATTCGCGAGACAGCACCTGCTCGCGCACTTCGATACCGAGATCTTTTGCCAGCTTGATGATGGCGTCGCGGGTAATACCCGGCAGCGCAGAGGAGGTGAACGGCGGGGTAAACAGGATGCCATCTTTCACTTCGAAGAGGTTTTCGCCCGCGCCTTCAGAGATATAACCGTGAACGTCCAGCGCGATACCTTCCTGATAACCATGGCGGCGCGCTTCGCTACCGACCAGCAGGGAGGAGAGATAGTTACCGCCCGCTTTCGCAGCAGTAGGAATGGTGTTCGGTGCTACGCGATTCCAGGAGGAGACCATCGCATCAATGCCCTGATCCAGCGCTTCTGCGCCCAGATAGGCGCCCCACGGGAAGGCGGCGATGATGACATCGGTGGTGTAATCTGCCGGCGGGTTAACGCCCATGCCGACATCACCGACAAACACCAGCGGACGGATATAGGCGCTGGTCAGATTATTTTTGCGGATCACCGCGCGGCACGCTTCCATCAGCTCGTCGACGCTCTGGGAGACCGGGAAGCGGTAGATTTTGGCGGAGTCGCGCAGACGTTGCATATGCTCACGATGGCGGAAAACAACCGGCCCTTTATGGGAGTCATAGCAGCGAATACCTTCAAACACAGACGTACCGTAGTGCAATGCGTGAGACATTACGTGAACTTTCGCGTCTTCCCAACGTACCATCTCGCCATTGGACCAAATGTAGTCTGCTTTTTTCGTCGTCATTATGCTTCCTTTTGCGCTTACGCGCGGATTTGTTGTGATGATGATGTAGCGCGCTGCCGGATATCGACCCTGGCAACGTCGACAAGTTTGCTCAACTGGCTAAACAGTAATTCGACAGGACGCGGGCTGGCAACGGTCAATTCAATATTTATGTTGCGCGCATCGCAGGCCGTTTCCATGTTCATTGCACATACCTGAAAGCCACGGTGGCGCACTACGCGCAGCACGCGTTCTAAGGTTTCCGGATTAAAGCGGGCTTCAACAGCGACGTCATGGTGCATCATGATAATTTCTCCAGCATTTGTGAGTTACTGGCACCGGGCGGCACCAGCGGCCAGACATTCTCGAGTTCGTCGATCGAGACATGAAGCAGATAGGGCCCATCGCTTGAGAGCATTGCGTCAAGTGCCGCTTCAACCTGGTCTTTACGGGTAATGTGTTGGCCTGGGATGCCGAAGGCGTTGGCCAGCATGAGGAAATCGGGGTTATCGGTCAGGGTGGTTTCACTGTAACGCTCATTGAAGAACAACTGCTGCCATTGGCGAACCATCCCTAATCGCTGGTTATCGAGTAAAACGATCTTCAGCGGTAACTGCTTGCGTTTTACGGTGCCCAGCTCCTGCACATTCATCATGAAGGAGCCGTCACCGGAGATACAGATTACCGTATCCTCCGGACGCGCAACCTGCGCGCCAACGGCGGCGGGCAGGCCAAAGCCCATGGTGCCTAAGCCGCTCGAGGTGATGAAGTTTTCCGGGCGGGTAAAGCTCAGATGCTGGGCAGCCCACATCTGATGCTGGCCAACATCCGTCGTCACGACGCTGTTTTCCGGTTTGCGATCGGAAAGCTGCTTTAACAGCAGCGGAGCATAGATTGCCTCGCCGGGGTGATCGTAGCGCCAGGCATGTTCGTGGCGCAGATCGGCACAGTATTGACGCCACTCATCGATTGCCAATTGCTGTTGCAGCACAGGCAGCAGCGCATTTAAATCGCCCTGCAAGGCAACATGCGCCTGGCGCAGCTTGCTCATCTCTGCCGGGTCGATATCCATATGGATAACGCGAGCATGAGGCGCGAAGGTGTTCAGTTTGCCGGTCACACGATCATCGAAACGCGCGCCAACGGCAATCAGCAAATCACACTCCTGTACGGCAAAGTTAGCCGCTTTCGTGCCGTGCATGCCCAGCATACCCAGGTAATAGGGGTAGTCTGGTGCCACCGCGCCTAAGCCTTTCAACGTGCAGGCAATCGGCATGTTCGTCTCTGCCAGGAACGTGCGCAGGGCAGGAACCGCTTGCGCCATCCCCACGCCGCCGCCAACGTAGAGCATCGGTTTTTTCGCCTGAGCGAGCATCGCTGCGGCCTGAGCCATCTCGGCCTGAGGAAATACCACTTCCTCCTGCTCAGTGACGAAGTGAGGCTCCCAGTTACCGACGGCGAGCTGAATATCTTTCGGGATATCAACTAACACCGGGCCGGGGCGACCGGAATTAGCGATATGAAACGCTTCCGCCATCACGCGCGGCAGCGAATCCAGGGAGTCCACCAGGAAGCTGTGTTTGGTACAGGAGAGGGACATGCCCAGCACATCCACTTCCTGAAAAGCGTCAGTGCCAATCAGCGGCGCAGCAACCTGCCCGGTGATCGCCACTACCGGAACGGAATCAAGCAGCGCATCCGCAAGACCGGTGATTAAGTTTGTCGCACCAGGGCCAGAAGTGGCGATGCAGACGCCGGTTTTACCCGTTGCGCGAGCATAACCGATGGCCGCCATCGCCGCGCCCTGCTCATGCCGACACAATAGGTGTTCCACGCCGCCGTCATAAAGCGCATCGTAAACCGGCATGATTGCGCCGCCAGGATAGCCGAAAACCGTATCGACCTGCTGCGCTCGCAACGCATGTACCACCCATTGTGCTCCATTCATAGCTACATCCCCGTCGAATATCGTGAGAAACAGAATTTTATGCTGATATTCATTTCTGTTCCTGATTTGCGTTTTTTGGTGATAAAAAAACCCCCGGACCTTTCGGTGCGGGGGTCTTAGTTCGTTAAGGCTTGATTTTTAAGCCTTTCCTCGTCCAAGTGCAGCCCCGCACGGTGGGATAATAATCACCACCACGCTAATCACGATAAGGCTAATCACTCGTAGAAGGGCTGTCATAGTTGTCTGTTCTTGCTTCATGTTCGAAGGAATGCCTAAAGAGTTAACACAGATTTGCGATCAGGCACAAGAAAAAATTATGACGCCTCTTTTGACAGGTAAGAGGATTAACTTAAAAGCGCTTGTTTTATATAGCAAAAATATGAGGTGAAAATATTTCAGGATTTATAGTGTGGTTAGCAAACTGCGATCTTCCTTCCAGCGTGGGGAAACAGATATGAAATTGCAGCGATATGTTGGAAACAAACGCGTAGTAACGATATCTGTTCAATGAAAAAAGTGGAAGGCGGCAAGATAATGCGATCGACAAGGAGGGTCTATGGCGTTGTCAGTAATCTATACAAGAGCGGTGTTAGGCGTCGCCGCGCCGCTTGTGACCGTCGAAGTCCATATCAGCAATGGGCTGCCGGGGTTAACCATTGTCGGGCTGCCTGAGACAACGGTGAAAGAGGCCCGCGATCGCGTACGCAGTGCCGTTATCAATAGTGGTTATGATTTCCCCGCAAAGCGGATCACCATTAACCTGGCACCTGCAGATCTCCCTAAGGAGGGTGGACGATATGACTTACCTATCGCTATCGCGCTCCTGGCAGCCTCTGAGCAGGTGAACGCGGCGTCACTTGACCATTACGAATTTGTCGGTGAGTTAGCGCTTACGGGCGCGTTACGCGGCGTTCCCGGCGCTATCTCGTGCGTTATGGAAGCCGTGAAGGCTGACAGGCGAATTGTTATTGCGAAAGAGAACGAAGCGGAAGCGAGCCTGGCTGAGACCCAGGCGTGTCTGGTGGCGAATCATCTTCTGGAGGTGTGTGCGTTTCTGGAAGGTAAACAGACGTTGTTGAACCCTGCTCCCCTGGCTGCGCCGGAGGATGAGCGCAGAGAAGATTTGCGGGACATTATCGGTCAGGAGCAAGGGAAGCGTGCGCTGGAAATTACAGCGGCCGGAGGGCATAACTTGCTCCTGATTGGCCCGCCGGGTACGGGGAAAACCATGCTGGCCAGCCGAATGAGCGGCTTACTTCCTCCGCTCTCTAATACCGAAGCATTAGAGAGCGCGGCGGTGATGAGCTTAATCAATAGCGCGAGCTTGACCCGCCACTGGAAGCACAGGCCGTTTCGATCTCCGCATCACAGCGCCTCATTAACTGCCATGGTTGGTGGAGGATCGATACCAGCACCGGGCGAGATCTCTCTGGCGCATAATGGCGTGCTTTTTCTTGATGAACTCCCCGAGTTTGAACGCCGTGTTCTCGATGCATTACGTGAACCAATTGAATCCGGGCAGATTCATATTTCACGCACCAGGGCAAAAGTCACTTTCCCCGCCCGCTTCCAATTGATCGCAGCTATGAATCCAAGCCCAACCGGCCATTATCAGGGCAAACATAATCGCTGTTCGCCAGAGCAAACATTACGTTACCTGGGAAAGTTATCCGGCCCTTTCCTCGACCGCTTCGATCTCTCCCTGGAGATACCGTTGCCCACACGCGGTTTAATGAGTGAACCTCAACAAGGGGGTGAAGGCAGTGATGCTGTTCGTGCGCGAGTAGTTGAGGCGCAGGCGCAACAGCATCAACGCCAGCATAAGCTCAACGCGCAGCTGGAGAGCAGTGAAACCAGGCGCTTCTGTGCACTGACGAAAGAAGATGGGAAATGGCTGGAAGAGACGCTGACACGGCTGGGTTTATCCGTACGCGCCTGGCAGCGGTTACTGAAGGTAGCCAGAACCATCGCGGATCTTGAAAAGCAGGAAACCATTCGTCGGGAACATCTGCAGGAAGCGTTAAGTTATCGGGCAATCGACAGGCTACTCATTCATCTGCAAAATATGTTGGCATAAAAAAAGGGGCCGTAGCCCCTTTTTTCTTAATCCTCGGATTCAGTGTAATCTTCCGCGCCTTCCATCTGCGGTTTTCCACCTGAGAGAGTATGGAAACGCTTCGGACGTTTAATACGTGCCATATACTTGATCCATACACGTTCAGCTTCCGTGTTGGGTTCACGCTCACCACGGCAAACGGCAACAAACTGGTTCTCTTCTTCAGTCACCGGTTCACGCTTGCCGAGTTCCAGCTCGTTAAAAGCATAACCATGACGTTCAAGCAGTTGCGCCTCTTTGATGGTGAAATCACCGTGACGGGAAAACCCGCGAGGATAATTTTTATTGTCGAAAAAACGATTAGTCGTCGTAAAGCTTTCCGCCATCCTGCACGCTCCTAATTCTTTGGCCGAGCTATTTATGGCGCGGAGTATTAGTTACGCTTGACAGAGTGTAAAACAAAACATTTAAATCATTACGACAAAAAATTTTGCGGAGAAAACAGTGGATACGGAATTGTTAAAAACTTTCCTCGAAGTGAGCAGGACTCGTCACTTCGGGCGCGCAGCGGAAGCACTTTATCTGACGCAATCCGCGGTGAGCTTTCGTATTCGCCAACTGGAGAACCAGCTGGGGGTTAATCTCTTCACCCGCCATCGTAATAATATCCGCCTGACCGCGGCCGGCGAGAAGCTGCTGCCCTATGCAGAAACGCTTATGAGTACCTGGCAAGCCGCCCGCAAAGAGGTCGCGCATACCTCGCGGCATCATCAATTTTCAATTGGTGCCAGTGCATCGCTTTGGGAATGCATGCTAAGTGACTGGCTCTCCCGGCTTTACCATTTGCAAGATAACCTTCAGTTTGAAGCGCGCATTGCCCAACGACAATCTCTGGTAAAACAATTACATGAGAGGCAACTCGATCTGTTAATAACGACCGAGACGCCAAAGATGGATGAGTTCAGCAGCCAGTTATTAGGCCATTTCACGCTTGCTCTTTACAGCGCCGAGCCAGAGAAGAAGAAAAGCGATCTCAATTACTTGCGCCTGGAATGGGGGCCAGATTTTCAGCAGCATGAGTCTGGATTGATCGCCAGTGATGACGTGCCGACTTTAACGACCAGTTCAGCGGAGGTTGCCCATCAGCAATTACCAAAACTGAATGGTTGTACCTGGTTGCCCGTTTCCTGGGCTGAGCCGAAAGAGAGTCTTTATCCTGTGATGGACACAGAAACATTGTCTCGCCCGTTATATGCGATCTGGCTGCAAAACAGTGATAAACAGAACCAGATAAAGGATCTTTTGAAGATTAACGTTATCGAATAGGGCGTTCTGAAGGGCAAGGAGGCTCTTCAGATCTTTTGAAATATAGCCAAGGTACAAATTCAGGAAGGAAATTGCCTGAAAAAAGGCAAAAAAAAATCCTTAGCAGATGCTAAGGATTATTTCTGGCAGGGGCGGAGGGACTCGAACCCCCAACACCCGGTTTTGGAGACCGGTGCTCTACCAATTGAACTACGCCCCTAATTAGGGTGGCGGAACGGACGGGACTCGAACCCGCGACCCCCTGCGTGACAGGCAGGTATTCTAACCGACTGAACTACCGCTCCACCGAATTTTTTCACAACCACCGGTTTGTTGCCCCGGTTTACTGCTTAATTTGATGCCTGGCAGTTCCCTACTCTCGCATGGGGAGACCCCACACTACCATCGGCGCTACGGCGTTTCACTTCTGAGTTCGGCATGGGGTCAGGTGGGACCACCGCGCTAGTGCCGCCAGGCAAATTCTGTTGCCATCCCGCGTTAGCCGGACGGCTTAATCTGTATCAGCTGAAAATCATCTCTCATCCGCCAAAACATCTTCGGCGTTGTAAGGTTAAGCCTCACGGTTCATTAGTACCGGTTAGCTCAACGCATCGCTGCGCTTACACACCCGGCCTATCAACGTCGTCGTCTTCAACGTTCCTTCAGGAGACTTAAAGTCTCAGGGAGAACTCATCTCGGGGCAAGTTTCGTGCTTAGATGCTTTCAGCACTTATCTCTTCCGCATTTAGCTACCGGGCAGTGCCATTGGCATGACAACCCGAACACCAGTGATGCGTCCACTCCGGTCCTCTCGTACTAGGAGCAGCCCCCCTCAATTCTCCAGCGCCCACGGCAGATAGGGACCGAACTGTCTCACGACGTTCTAAACCCAGCTCGCGTACCACTTTAAATGGCGAACAGCCATACCCTTGGGACCTACTTCAGCCCCAGGATGTGATGAGCCGACATCGAGGTGCCAAACACCGCCGTCGATATGAACTCTTGGGCGGTATCAGCCTGTTATCCCCGGAGTACCTTTTATCCGTTGAGCGATGGCCCTTCCATTCAGAACCACCGGATCACTATGACCTGCTTTCGCACCTGCTCGCGCCGTCACGCTCGCAGTCAAGCCAGCTTATGCCATTGCACTAACCTCCTGATGTCCGACCAGGATTAGCTGACCTTCGTGCTCCTCCGTTACGCTTTAGGAGGAGACCGCCCCAGTCAAACTACCCACCAGACACTGTCCGCAACCCGGATCACGGGTCCACGTTAGAACATCAAACATTAAAGGGTGGTATTTCAAGGTTGGCTCCACGCAGACTGGCGTCCACGCTTCAAAGCCTCCCACCTATCCTACACATCAAGGCTCAATGTTCAGTGTCAAGCTATAGTAAAGGTTCACGGGGTCTTTCCGTCTTGCCGCGGGTACACTGCATCTTCACAGCGAGTTCAATTTCACTGAGTCTCGGGTGGAGACAGCCTGGCCATCATTACGCCATTCGTGCAGGTCGGAACTTACCCGACAAGGAATTTCGCTACCTTAGGACCGTTATAGTTACGGCCGCCGTTTACCGGGGCTTCGATCAAGAGCTTCACCTTGCGGTTGACCCCATCAATTAACCTTCCGGCACCGGGCAGGCGTCACACCGTATACGTCCACTTTCGTGTTTGCACAGTGCTGTGTTTTTAATAAACAGTTGCAGCCAGCTGGTATCTTCGACTGGTTTCAGCTCCGTGAGCAAGTCACTTCACCTACGCACCAGCGTGCCTTCTCCCGAAGTTACGGCACCATTTTGCCTAGTTCCTTCACCCGAGTTCTCTCAAGCGCCTTGGTATTCTCTACCTGACCACCTGTGTCGGTTTGGGGTACGATTTCGTGTTACCTGATGCTTAGAGGCTTTTCCTGGAAGCAGGGCATTTGTCACTTCAGCACCGTAGTGCCTCGTCATCACGCCTCAGTGTTAAAGTGAACCGGATTTACCTGGAACACACACCTACACGCTTAAACCGGGACAACCGTCGCCCGGCCGACATAGCCTTCTCCGTCCCCCCTTCGCAGTAACACCAAGTACAGGAATATTAACCTGTTTCCCATCGACTACGCCTTTCGGCCTCGCCTTAGGGGTCGACTCACCCTGCCCCGATTAACGTTGGACAGGAACCCTTGGTCTTCCGGCGAGCGGGCTTTTCACCCGCTTTATCGTTACTTATGTCAGCATTCGCACTTCTGATACCTCCAGCAGCCCTCACAGGCCACCTTCGACGGCTTACAGAACGCTCCCCTACCCAACAACACATAGTGTCGCTGCCGCAGCTTCGGTGCATGGTTTAGCCCCGTTACATCTTCCGCGCAGGCCGACTCGACCAGTGAGCTATTACGCTTTCTTTAAATGATGGCTGCTTCTAAGCCAACATCCTGGCTGTCTGTGCCTTCCCACATCGTTTCCCACTTAACCATGACTTTGGGACCTTAGCTGGCGGTCTGGGTTGTTTCCCTCTTCACGACGGACGTTAGCACCCGCCGTGTGTCTCCCGTGATAACATTCTCCGGTATTCGTAGTTTGCATCGGGTTGGTAAGCCGGGATGGCCCCCTAGCCGAAACAGTGCTCTACCCCCGGAGATGAATTCACGAGGCGCTACCTAAATAGCTTTCGGGGAGAACCAGCTATCTCCCGGTTTGATTGGCCTTTCACCCCCAGCCACAGGTCATCCGCTAATTTTTCAACATTAGTCGGTTCGGTCCTCCAGTTAGTGTTACCCAACCTTCAACCTGCCCATGGCTAGATCACCGGGTTTCGGGTCTATACCCTGCAACTTAACGCCCAGTTAAGACTCGGTTTCCCTGCGGCTCCCCTATACGGTTAACCTTGCTACAGAATATAAGTCGCTGACCCATTATACAAAAGGTACGCAGTCACCCCATAAAAGAGGCTCCCACTGCTTGTACGTACACGGTTTCAGGTTCTGTTTCACTCCCCTCGCCGGGGTTCTTTTCGCCTTTCCCTCACGGTACTGGTTCACTATCGGTCAGTCAGGAGTATTTAGCCTTGGAGGATGGTCCCCCCCATATTCAGACAGGATACCACGTGTCCCGCCCTACTCATCGAGCTCACAAGCAAGAGTGCTTTTGTGTACGGGGCTGTCACCCTGTATCGCGCGACTTTCCAGACGCTTCCACTAACACTCAGGCTGATCAGGCTCTGGCTGTCCCCGTTCGCTCGCCGCTACTGGGGAATCTCGGTTGATTTCTTTTCCTCGGGGTACTTAGATGTTTCAGTTCCCCGGTTCGCCTCACCTATGTATTCAGTTAACGATAGTGCAACGGATTGCACTGGGTTTCCCCATTCGGACATCGCCGGTTATAACGGTTCATATCACCTTACCGGCGCTTTTCGCAGATTAGCACGTCCTTCATCGCCTCTGACTGCCAGGGCATCCACCGTGTACGCTTAGTCGCTTAACCTCACAACCCGAAGACGTTTCGTAAAACATCATCAGTTGCGAAAATTTGAGAGACTCACGGAACAATTCGCATTGTTCTGTGTTTCAATTTTCAGCTTGATCCAGATTTTTAAAGAGCAAAACTTCGCAGCACACACAGAATGTGTACTCTGAAGTTTTCTAGTGACGAACAGTGAGGATGGTGGAGCTATGCGGGATCGAACCGCAGACCTCCTGCGTGCAAAGCAGGCGCTCTCCCAGCTGAGCTATAGCCCCATCGTAGTTAAAATCCCGTTACCGGTAATTTTTCCTGAGACAAGGCGTGAAAGGGCGAAGCATACTGAAGTATGCGAGTCGTTTCACAACGCTGTATTCAGGGAAAATTTGGTAGGCCTGAGTGGACTTGAACCACCGACCTCACCCTTATCAGGGGTGCGCTCTAACCACCTGAGCTACAAGCCTGCAGAGATTTTCACTGCTCGTTATTTTTCATCAGACAATCTGTGTGGACACTGCAGGGAAAGGTTCTTTAAGGTAAGGAGGTGATCCAACGCAGGTTCCCCTACGGTTACCTTGTTACGACTTCACCCCAGTCATGAATCACAAAGTGGTAAGCGCCCTCCCGAAGGTTAAGCTACCTACTTCTTTTGCAACCCACTCC